>NZ_SCMM01000063.1:0-23896 GCF_005503345.1 Ramlibacter sp. 2FC | reverse complement strand
CGGCACCACCGTGCCGCTGCGCCGCCTCAAATGAGCTTGCCGGATCGCGCCATGTCGCCCCCTCCCCTGCCCCCCCTGAGCGAAGACGAACTGCATGCCCTGGTCGACGGTCGCCTCGCGCCCGACGAGCGCGAGGCCCTGGAGACGCGTCTGGCCGAGGACCCCGCGGCAGCGGCCCAGTTCGCCGCCTGGCGCGCCCAGCGCGAGGCCCTGCGCGCGCTGCACGGGCCGGTGCTGCAGGCGCCCGTGCCGCCCGCGCTACGGGCGGCGGCCGCGCGCACGGCCGCCGTGCAGCAGCAGCTGAACCAGTGGTGGCGCTGGGGCGGCATGGCGGCCGGCCTGCTGCTGGCCTTCGGCGTCGGCTGGCTGTCGCACGGCCAATGGCAGGCGCGGCCGCAGGCAGCGGGCGTCCTCGCCCAGGCGCGGGCCGGTCAGGAATTCGCGCGCCAGGCGGCGCTGGCCCATGCGGTGTTCTCACCCGAGGTCCGGCACCCGGTCGAGGTCACTGCCTCGGACCAGGCGCATCTGCTGCAATGGTTGTCCAAGCGCCTGGGCCGGCCGCTGAAAGTACCCGACCTGTCGGCCCAGGGCTACGTGCTGGTGGGCGGGCGGCTGCTGCCGGGCGGGGACGGCGCGCGCGCCCAGTTCATGTTCGAGCAGGCCGGCGGCGCGCGCCTGACCCTCTACCTCGGGGCGCTGGCGGCTCCGGGCAGCACGCCGCCTTCGGAGACCGCCTTCCGCTTCTTCAGCGAAGGGCCGGTGGCCGGTTTCTACTGGGTGGACCAGGGCTTCGGCTACGCGCTGTCGGGGCCGTTGCCGCGCGCGGCGCTGATGCCGCTGGCCGAGGCGGTCTACCGGCAGCTCTGAGGCGCAGCGCTCAGCTGAGGCCGCGCAGCGGATGCGCGTGCGCGGGCCAGGGGCTGACGAAGAACGGCTGCCACATGGCCGGCGTGACGTCCTCGATGCGCGCCGGGCTCCAGCGCGGCCGCTGGTCCTTGTCCACCGCCAGCGCGCGCACCCCTTCCACGGTTTCGCTGGCCGCGCCGGATCGTCCCAGGTGCGCGGCGTGGAAGCAGTGGCGCACCAGGTCGCGCTCCATGCGCAGGTCCTCGGCCAGGCCCATGCGGCGCGCGCGGCGGACCTGCTCCAACACCACATGCAGCATCAGCGGCGAGCGTCGGCGCAGCAGCGCGGCCGTTTCGCGCGCCCAGTCGCCGGGATCGGCCTCCAGGGCCTGGACGATTTGTACCACGCTGTCCAGCGCGAAGAAGCGGTCGACGGCCTCGCGCGGCCAGCCCGGCACCTGGGCCGGCGCCGCGTACTGGGTGGTCAGCCAGCGCTCGACCGCCTCGCCGGTCTCGAAGGGCGTGGCCGCCAGACGGTCCCACAGGGCCGGCAGTACCCCCGAGGGCACGCATCCGTCGGCCAGGCCGGCGGACACGGCCTCGGGGCCCGAGATCGCGTGGCCGGTGAGCGCCAGGTATTCGCCCAGGCGTCCGGGGCAACGGCTGAGGAAATAGCCGCCGCCCACGTCCGGGAACAGGCCGATGTTGGTCTCGGGCATGGCCATGCGGGTGCGCTCGGTCACGATGCGCACGCTGCCGCCCTGGCTGATGCCCATGCCGCCGCCCATGACCACGCCGTCCATGAAGGCGATGTAGGGCTTGGGGTAGGTGTGGACCAGGTGGTTGAGCGCGTATTCCTCGCTGAAGAAATCCTCCAGCTCGGGGTTGCCCGCCAGTGCCGCCTCGTGGAAGAAGCGGATGTCCCCGCCCGCGCAGAAGGCGCCGAACGGCCCCTCCTTGCCCATGCCGCGCACCGCCACGGCCAGCACCTGGGGATCGTCGCGCCAGGCCAGCAAGGCCGCTGCGATCTCGCGGATCATGGCCAGCGAGAGCGCGTTCAGCGCCCGCGGGCGGTTCAACGTGAGCAGGCCCATACGGCCCTGCAGTTCTGCGATCACTTCAGACATGCCGGCTTCTCCATCCAAGCAATTCGTTGACGGCCAGCGCGCCGATCACCAGGACACCGCCGGTCAGCACAGTGGGGGTTGGCACCTCGCTGGCCCCCAGCCAGGCCAGGGCGATGCCGAAGAGGACTTCGAGCAGGGCCAGCAGAGCCACTTCGGGCGCCTTGAGCACGCGCGCGCAGATCACCGCAAGCGCGCAGGGAATGGCCAGCTGTACCAGGCCGAGCAGGGCCAGCCAGGCGACGTCGGTCGCCGTGGCCACGAAGGGAAAGGACAGCGGCAACGTGGCCAGAGTGGACAGGACAGCGCCCAGCAGCACCGAGGGCACGAGGTCCAGCTGCTGGCCCTGGGCGTGACTGTGCTGCACCAGCGTCCACTGCACCGCCCCGGCCAGGGGCACGCACAGCGCCACCAGCAGGCCCAGCGTGGTCGCGCCCTGCCCCAGCTCGAGCTGGCTGCCATGCATGTAGGCGATGCCGGCGCCGGCCACGGCGATCGCGGCCCAGGTGCGCGGCGGCAGACGGTGGCCGATGAACAGCCGTGCCAGCAGCGCGGTGAGCAGAGGGCCGACCGACATGGTCACCAGCACGTTGGCCACGCTGGTCAGCGTGAGCGCCACCATGAAGGCGGTGAACATCACGCTCCAGCACAGGCCCGACAACCAGAAGTAGGCGCTGCGCCAGGGCAGTCCGCGCAGGGCCTGCCGGCCCCGCCACAGCGGCAGGATCAGCAGCAGCGACAAGGCCGTGAACAGGCTGCGCCAGAAGGTCACTTCGAAGCTGCGTGCCTGCTCGAGCTGGCGCGTGACGACGCCGGCGATGGACCACATCAGAGTCACCGCCACCATCAGAGCAACCGCCTGACCGTGCCGCAGCTTCACCGATCAGGCCGCCTCGCGGCTGGCGCGCTTGCGATCGTGTTCCTTGAGGTGGCGCTTGCGCAGCCGGATCGACTTGGGCGTGATTTCGACCAGCTCGTCGTCCTCGATGAACTCGACACCGTATTCCAGCGTCAGCTCGATCGGCGGCGTGATCTTGATCGCGTCTTCCTTGCCGGAAACCCGGAAGTTGGTCAACTGTTTGGTGCGCGTGGCGTTGACCACCAGGTCGTTGTCGCGGCTGTGGATGCCGACGATCATGCCCTCGTACACCGGGTCGTTGGCGCGCACGAACATGCGGCCGCGGTCGTCGAGCTTGCCCAGCGCGTAGGTGAAGATCTCACCGTCGTCCATGGAGATCAGCACGCCGTTCTTGCGGCCGCCGATGTCGCCCTTGTGCGGCTCGTAGCGGTCGAAGATGTTGGAGATCAGGCCGGAGCCGCGCGTCAGGTTCAGGAACTCGTTGGTGAAGCCGATCAGGCCGCGCGCCGGGATGCGGTATTCCAGGCGCACACGGCCACGGCCGTCCGGCTCCATGTTGAACAGTTCGCCCTTGCGCTCGCCCAGGGCCTGCATCACGCCGCCCTGGTGCTGCTCCTCGACGTCGATGGTCACCATCTCGATGGGCTCGTGGCGTACGCCATCGATGTCCTTGAGCACGACTCGCGGCTTGGACACCGCCAGCTCGTAGCCTTCGCGGCGCATGTTCTCCAGCAGGATGGTCAGGTGCAGTTCGCCGCGGCCCGAGACTTCGAAGACCCCTTCCTCGTCGGTTTCCTTGACGCGCAGCGCCACGTTGGACTGCAGCTCCTTCTGCAGGCGGTCCCACAGCTGGCGGCTGGTCACGTACTTGCCTTCGCGGCCGGCCAGCGGCGAGGTGTTGACGCAGAAGTTCATGGTCAGGGTCGGCTCGTCGACCTTGAGCATGGGCAGCGGCGCCGGATCATTGGGGTCGGTGAGGGTCACGCCGATGCCGATGTCGGCAATGCCGTTGATCAGCACGATGTCGCCCGGGCCGGCTTCGGTCACCTGCACGCGGTCCAGGCCCTGGAACGTGAGCACCTGATTGATCCGGCCCTTGAAGGAATTGCCGTCCGGACCTTCCATCACCAGCACGTCCATGGAGGGCTTGAGGGTGCCGGCGTTGATGCGGCCCACGCCGATGCGGCCGACGAAGCTCGAAAAGTCGAGCGCCGAAATCTGCAGCTGCAGCGGCGCGGCCGGATCGCCCTCGTGCGCCGGCACATGCTGGAGCACGGTGTCGAACAGGGCCGACATGTCGGGGCCCCACTGCTCACCCGGCTCGCCCTCCTCCAGCGACGACCAGCCGTTGATGCCCGAGGCGTAGACCACGGGGAAATCCAGCTGCTCGTCGGTGGCGCCGAGCTTGTCGAACAGATCGAACGCTGCGTTGACCACGTAGTCGGGACGGGCGCCGGGCTTGTCGACCTTGTTCACCACCAGGATGGGCTTGAGGCCCAGGGCCAGCGCCTTCTTGGTCACGAAGCGGGTCTGCGGCATCGGGCCCTCCTGGGCGTCGATCAGCAGCACCACGCCGTCCACCATGGACAGGGCGCGCTCTACCTCGCCGCCGAAGTCGGCGTGGCCAGGGGTGTCCACGATGTTGATGTGGGTGCCCTTCCAGCTCACGGCGCAGTTCTTCGCCAGGATGGTGATGCCGCGTTCGCGCTCGATGGCGTTGTTGTCCATCACGGTGTCGACCACCTTCTCGTGCTCGGCGAAGGTGCCGGACTGGCGCAGCAATTGGTCGACCATGGTGGTCTTCCCATGGTCGACGTGGGCGATGATGGCGATGTTGCGAATCTGCTTGCTCATGGTTTTTTCCTCTATGCCGGGCCTTACGCAGTTTGTAGGGCTTGCGGCGAACGCTCCAGAATTTGTTGAACTTCCAGCGGACTCAGCAGGCGCTGCGGGATCAGCTCGCCGGCCTGGACATGGGCGCTGCCCAGCAGGGCACGCGGGCGCTCGCCGAACACCGCCACGCGGGCGCTGTCCGGCCAGGGGCCGCGGCGGCGCATGCCGCTCAGGAAGCGCCCCGCATTCTCCGCGTCCAGTGTGACTGGCTGATGGTCGGGCAGCAGCGCCTCCACCGGTTTGAGGCAGGCCAGGCGCGCGGCCTCGTCCATGGCCTCCAGCGCTTCCAGCGTCACGCACTGCGACAGCTCGAACGGCCCGGTGGCCGTGCGGCGCAGCGCCGTCAGGTGGCCGCCGCAGCCCAGCGCCTCGGCGATGTCCTCGCCCAGGGTGCGGATGTAGGTGCCCTTGCTGCAGGTCACGCGCAGGCGCAGGCTGGGCGCCTCGCCCGTGAGCTGCGCCTCTAGCAGCTCCAGCGCGTGGATGACGACATCGCGCGGCTCGCGCGCTACGGTCTCGCCTTCGCGCGCGTATTCGTACAAGGCCTTGCCGTCCTTCTTGAGCGCGCTGTGCATGGGCGGCACCTGACGGATAGCGCCGGTGAACTGGTCCAGCACCTGCACGACCTGTCCAATCGAACAGGCCACGGGGCGCACCGAAAGCAGCTCGCCCTCGGCGTCCGCCGTGCTGGTGCGCACGCCGAGGCGGACCGTGGTCTCGTAGGTCTTGTCGGCGTCCAGGTGCAGCTGGCTGAACTTGGTCGCCGCGCCGAAGCACAGCGGCAGCACGCCGGTGGCCAGCGGATCGAGCGTGCCGGTGTGGCCGGCCTTCTCGGCGCGCAGCAGCCACTTGGCCTTCTGCAGCGCGTTGTTGCTCGACAGCCCATAGGGCTTGTCCAGCAGCAGCACCCCGTGCACGGGGCGCCTCACGACCCTCGTGCGCGGCGCGTTCATCTTCTCAATCGTCTTTGGCGCGCGAGGACACTGCCTTGGCGATCAGGGCGTTCATGTCGGCCGCACGCTCGGTGGTGCGGTCGAACACGAAATGCAGCGTCGGCACGGTGTGGATGTGCAGGCGCTTGAACAGGCCGTTGCGCAGGAAGCCGGAGGCCGCGTTCAGGCCCTGGGCGGTCTCCACCGGGTCGCCCTTGAGCAGGCTGAAGAACACCTTGGCGTGCGCGTAGTCGGGCGTGACCTCGACCGCATTGATCGTGACCATGCCCACGCGCGGGTCCTTGAGCTCGCGCGCGATCAACTCGGCCAGATCGCGCTGGATCTGGTCGGCCACGCGGAAGCCGCGGTTGGGGGTGCTCGAAGCCTTGCGTGCCATTTACAGCGTCCGCGCGATTTCCTTGATCTCGAAGAACTCCAACTGGTCGCCGACGGCGATGTCGTTGTAGTTCTTGAGCTTGATACCGCACTCGAAGCCTTCCTTGACCTCGCGCACGTCGTCCTTCAGGCGCTTGAGCGACTCGAGCTCGCCGGTGTAGATGACCACATGGTCGCGCAGCAGGCGGAAGCGCGCGCTGCGCGTGACCTGGCCCGAGGTGACGTAGGAGCCGGCCACCGTGCCGATCTTGGACGCCACGAACACGGTGCGGATTTCCGCCGTGCCGATGACCTCCTCCTTCTGCTCGGGCGCCAGCATGCCCGACATCGCCGCCTTGAGCTCGTCCACGGCGTCGTAAATGATGTCGTAGTAGTGGATGTCCACGCCATTGCCCTCGGCCAGCTTGCGCGCGCCCGCATCGGCGCGCACGTTGAAGCCGATCACGACGGCCTTGGAGGCGATCGCCAGGTTGATGTCGGACTCGCTGATGCCGCCCACCGCCGCATAGACCAGCTGCACCTTGACTTCCTCGGTGGACAGCTTGAGCAGCGACTGCGCCAGCGCTTCCTGCGAACCCTGCACGTCGGCCTTGATGATGATCGGCAGGGTCTTGACCTCGCCGGCGGCCATGTCGGAGAACATGTTCTCCAGCTTGGCGGCCTGCTGCTTGGCCAGCTTGGTGTTGCGGAACTTGCCGGCGCGGTAGGTCGCGATCTCGCGCGCGCGGCGCTCGTCGACCATCACCATGAACTCGTCGCCGGCCTGCGGCACCTCGGTCAGGCCCTGGATCTCCACCGGGATCGAGGGGCCGGCCGTCTTGATCGGCTTGCCGTTCTCGTCCAGCATGGCCCGCACGCGGCCGTAGGTCTGGCCGGCCAGCACCACGTCGCCGGTGTTCAGCGTGCCCGACTGCACTAGGGCGGTGGCCACCGGGCCGCGGCCCTTGTCCAGGCGGGCTTCGATCACCAGGCCCTTGGCGGCTGCAGCCACCGGGGCCTTGAGCTCCAGCACCTCGGCCTGCAGCAGCACCTGCTCGAGCAGCTCGTCGATGCCCTGGCCGGTCTTGGCCGACACGGGCACGAATGGCGAATCGCCGCCGTACTCTTCGGGCACGACTTCCTCGACCACCAGCTCCTGCTTGACGCGGTCCGGGTTGGCGTCGGGCTTGTCGATCTTGTTGATCGCCACCACGATGGGCACGCCCGCGGACTTGGCGTGCTTGACCGCCTCCTTGGTCTGGGGCATGACGCCATCGTCGGCCGCCACCACCAGGATCACGATGTCGGTGGCCTGGGCGCCGCGCGCACGCATGGCGGTGAAAGCCTCGTGACCTGGGGTGTCCAGGAAGGAGATCACGCCGCGCGGGGTTTCGACGTGGTAGGCGCCGATGTGCTGGGTGATGCCGCCGGCCTCGCCAGCCGCCACCTTGGCACGGCGGATGTAGTCCAGCAGCGAGGTCTTGCCGTGGTCCACGTGGCCCATCACGGTGACCACAGGCGCACGCGGCAGGGCCTCGGCCTGCTGCTGCTGCACTTCCTCTTCGGTGAAGGCCTCGGGGTCGTCCAGCGCCGCCACGACGGCCTTGTGGCCCAGTTCCTCGACCACGATCATGGCCGTGTCCTGGTCCAGCGGCTGGTTGATGGTGACCATCTGGCCCAGCTTCATGAACTGCTTGATGACCTCGGAGGCCTTGATGGCCATCTTGTGCGCCAGCTCGGCCACGGTGATGGTCTCGGGCACATGGACCTCGATCACGCGGGATTCCGCCGCTGCCGCCGGGGCATGCCCCTCGCGGTCGCGCTCGTTGCCGCGGCGTCCCCTGGGGCCGCTGCGCCAGCCGCCACGGCCCACGCCGCCACTGGCGTCGCCGCGCGTCGGAATGGCCTTCTTCTTGGCGGGGTCACCGGCCCAGCTGGAGGACAGCTTGGCCGACTTGACTTCCTTCTGCCCCCCGGGGGCGGCCGGGCTGGCCGCCGGTGCAGCCGCGCCCGGACGGGCGCCGGGGCCCGGCGCGCCGGCCGGCTTGTGCAGCGTGCCCTTCATGGCAGGCTTGGGCTCCTCGGGCTTGGGCGGCTCGGGCTTCTTGGCCACCAGCACGCGCTTGGGCGCGTTCATCATGGCGCGGATGGCTTCGGCCTCGGCCAGCGCCTTGCGGCGCCGCTCATCGAGGTCGCGCGCACGCGCAGCCTCTTCCTCGGCGCGCGCCTTGGACTCGGCTGCAGCCTTGGCGGCGGCTTCGGCGGCGGCCTGGGCCTTGGCGTCGGCCGCGGCTTGCTGCGCCGGGGCGGGGGCTGCGGGGGCGACGACCACCTCCTGGGCCTCCTGTTTCATGCGCGCCTGCTCGACCGCCTTGGCAGCGGCCTCGGCAGCGGCCTTTTCCGCCTGGGCGGCCAGCTCGCGCTCGCGCGCTTCCTGGGCCTCGCGCTGGCGGCGCTTTTCGGCCAGCTCTTCCTCCTGGCGGCGCAGCAGTTCGGCCTGGCGGCGCGCCTCTTCCTCGCGGCGGGCGAGTTCGGCTTCGTCGATTACCGGCGCGCTGGGCAGCTCGACCTCGGATTCGGGCGCCTCGGCGACCGCGGGCGCGGCCAGGTCCTCGTCGCGCTTGATGAAGGTGCGCTTCTTGCGCACCTCGACCTGGATGGTGCGCGCCTTGCCGGTGGCGTCGGCCTGCTTGATCTCGCTGGTGGACTTCTTCATCAGCGTGATCTTCTTGCGCTCGCCCGTGGCCGTGCCGTGGCTGGCCTGCAGGTAGCTGAGCAGCCTGTGCTTGTCGGACTCCGTCAGCGCATCGGTGGGCGCGGACTTGCTCACGCCGGCCGAGCGCAGCTGGTCGAGCAGGGTTTCAGTGGATTTCTTGAGTTCGCTGGCGAACTCGGCGACTGTGGTGCTGGACATATTCGGTTCGTGCCTCCATGACCATTACTCTTGACCCGCGAACCAGTGTTCGCGTGCCTTCATGATCAAAGCCGTCGCTTCCTCCGCGGACTGGCCGGTGATATCAGTGAGTTCGTCGACGGCCAGGTCGGCCAGTTCGTCGCGGGTGTGCACGCCGGCTTCGGCCAGCTTGGCAATCAGTTCGGGCGTCAGGCCCTGCAGGTCGCGCAGGTCCTGGGACACTTCCTCGACGCTTTCCTCGCGGGCGATCTCCAGCGTCAGCAGCGCGTCCTTGGCGCGGGCGCGCAGCTCGTTGACGGTGTCCTCGTCGAAGCTCTCGATCTCCAGCATTTCCTGGATCGGCACGTAGGCCACCTCTTCCAGGCTGGCGAAGCCTTCCTCGATCAGGATGTCGGCGATCTCCTGGTCGACGTCGAGCTTCTCCATGAACAGGGCGCGGATCGTGCCGGTTTCCTCGGCCTGCTTCTGGGCCGACTCCGCCGCGTCCATGATGTTGATCTTCCAACCGGTCAGGTCGGAGGCCAGACGCACGTTCTGGCCGCCGCGGCCGATGGCGATGGCGAGGTTCTCCTCGTCGACCACCACGTCCATGGCATGCTTTTCCTCGTCCACGACGATGGAGGACACGTTGGCCGGCGCCAGGGCGCCAATCACGAACTGGGCCGGGTCCTCGCTCCACAACACGATGTCCACGCGCTCGCCGGCGAGCTCGTTGGTCACGGCGTTGACGCGCGTGCCGCGCACGCCGACACAGGTGCCGATCGGGTCGACACGCCTGTCGTGCGAGAGCACGGCGATCTTGGCGCGGCTGCCGGCGTCGCGGGCGCAGGACTTGATCTCCAGCAGGCCTTGCTCGATCTCGGGCACTTCCTGGCGGAACAGCTCGATCATGAACTCGGGCGCCGAGCGCGACAGGATGATGGGCGCGCCGCGCAGCGTCAGGTCCACCTCCATGATCATGGCGCGCACGCGGTCGCCGTTGCGCAGGTTCTCCTTGGGGATCATCTCGCCGCGGCGCAACCGGCCCTCGACGCGGCCGCTCTCGACGATGATGTCGCCCTTGTCCATGCGCTTGACGGTGCCGACGAAGATCTTGTCGCCGCGCGACATGAAGTCGTTGAGCAGCATCTCGCGCTCGGCGTCGCGGATTTTCTGCAGGATGACCTGCTTGGCCGCCATCGCGCCGATGCGGCCGATGGGCAGGGACTCGATAGCCTCCTCGATGTACTCGTCGACCTCGATGTCGGGGATCTGCTCCTTGGCCTCGAACAGCAGGATCTCCTGCTCGGGCAGCTGCAGGCCCGCCTCGTCGGGCACCACGTGCCAGCGGCGGAAGGTCTCGTAGTTGCCGGTGTCGCGATCGACCGCCACGCGGATGTCCACCTCACCCTCGTAGAGCTTCTTGGTGGCCTGCGCCAAGGCAGCCTCCACGGCTCCAAAAACCACGTCGCGCTCGACGTTCTTCTCGCGCGAGATGGCCTCCACCAGCATCAACAATTCGCGATTCATGCCACAACTCTCCTTATCCAATGTCGTCCTGGGCCCGGGCGGCCTGCCGCCCTCTCGGCCCGCCACCCTTACCGCCGGCGTCGCCGTCAGGCCTGGGGTGGCGCATCCTTGGGCCTGCGCCCCTTGAAATCCACCACTGGCGCGAGGCGTGCCTCGCGCAGCTCATCGAGCGTGAAACCCAGCGCCTGCAGCGGTGCCGGCGCCTTCTTCTTGCTCACACGCTGGCCCGGCTTGACCGCAGGTTCGTCGCTCCAGACGATCTGCCAGCCCGCCCCATCGGCCTGCGGGGTGCGCTCGAGCGTGCCGCGAAATTTCTTGCGGTTGGCGCTGACCTGGCCAGCCGCGGCCGCGCCCATGGGCGCCTTGAGCGTGATGTCGACCAGCGAGCCGACGAAGCGCTCGAAATCCTTCTCGTGGCGCAGCGGGCGGTCGATACCGGGCGAGGAAACCTCCAGCCGGCGGTAGTCGGCCCCGTCGACCTCAAGCGCGAATTGGAGTTGGCGGGTGACCTTCTCGCAGTCCTCCACCGTCACGAAGCGCTCGCCGGACGCATCCGGATCCCAGGGCAAATCGATCGTGATGCGCAGCAAGCCACCGGCGGAGCGTTCGATCTCCACCAGGTCGTAGCCCAGTCCGGACACGGTTTCTTCAACGATTTGCTGTAGCGCCACGCAGTTTCTGTCTCAGTCTTGAAAATAGATGTGAGCCGATCGACCAAAAAAAACGGGCGGTGATTACCCGCCCGTTTGGTCGTGAAGCTAGCATTGTAATGCAAAACTCGGCAAAAGCAGCTTGATTCCTAAGGATGTTGCCCTCTGCCGGGCCCGCTTTCAGCCGGCGGCGGCCACCAGCATGCGGGTGTAGGCGTGGCGTGGCGCGGCCAGCACGGCCTCGGCCGGGCCGGATTCGACGACCGTCCCCTCCTGCATCACCAGCACCTGGTGCGCCATGGCCCGCACCACGTCCACATCGTGCGTGATCAGCAGGTAGCTCAGCCCCCGCTCACGCTGCAGGCGCTGCAGCAGGGCCAGCACCTGCTTCTGTATGGTCACGTCCAGGGCGCTGGTGGGCTCGTCCAGCACCAGCAGCCGCGGCCCCACCACCAGGGCGCGGGCCAGGGCGATGCGCTGGCGCTGGCCCCCGGAAAACTCGTGCGGGTAGCGCGCCAGCAGGCCCGGGAATTGCGCCGCCCCCAGCCCCACGTCGGCCAGCGCCTCCAGCACGCGCTGGCGGCGCTCGGCCGGGCCGAGCCGAGGCGCATGGATCTCGAGCCCCTCGCCCACGATCTCCTCCAGGGTCATGCGTGGCGAGAGCGAGGAAAACGGGTCCTGGAACACCACCTGCATCACGCGGCGCAGCGCCTGGTCTGACGCGTCCCCCTGCGCCCAGCGCTGGCCGGCGATCTCCAGCTCGCCGTCGCTGGCCTGCAGGCCCAGCGCCGCCAGGGCCAGCGTGGACTTGCCGGAGCCGGATTCGCCGATCACGCCCAGAGTCTGGCCCGGCGCCAGGCTGAACTCGGCGTCGCGCAGGGCGACGAAGCCGCCGCGGCGGAACCAGCCCCGAAAGCCCGGCAGCGGCACCGGGTAGGTCACGCCCAGGCCGCGCGCCCGCAGCACCGGCGCTGCGCCCGGCGTGGGGGGCGCCGCTGCCAGGTCGCGGGCGGGCCGGCTGTCGATCAGGCGCCGCGTGTAGTCGTGCTGGGGCGCCGCGAACACCTGGGCCACCGGGCCCTGCTCGACGATGCGGCCGTCCTGCATGACCGCCACACGGTCGGCGAAGCGCCGCACCAGGTTCAGGTCGTGCGTGATCATCAGCACCGCCATGCCGTTCTTGCGCTGCAGCTCGGACAGCAGGTCCAGGATCTGGCCGCGCAGCGTGACGTCCAGTGCCGTGGTCGGCTCGTCGGCCAGCAGCAGCCGTGGCCGGCAGGCCAGCGCCATGGCGATCATGGCGCGCTGGCGCTGGCCGCCCGAGAGCTGGTGGGCGAAGGCCTGGGCCCGCCGCTCGGGTTCGGCGATGCCGGTCTCCGCGATCAGCGCCACGGCCTGCCGCACCGCTTCGGTGCGGCCCAGCCCCTGCTTGAGCTCGAGCACCTCGGCGATCTGGTCGCCGATGCTGAACAGCGGGTTGAGCGCCGTCATGGGCTCCTGGAAGATCATCGCGATTTCGGCGCCCCGGATGCCGCGCAAGGCCTGCTCGGGCAGGGCCAGCAGGTCCCGTCCGTCGAAACGGGCCTGGCCGCCGACGCGCGCGTTCAGCGCCAGGCGCAGCAGGCTCAGGGCGGTGACGGTCTTGCCCGAGCCCGACTCGCCGACCAGGGCCAGCTTCTCGCCGGGCCGGATGTCGAAGCTGACGCTGCGCACCACCTCCTTCCCGTCGAAGGCCACCGACAGGTCCCGCACCTCGAGCAGCGTCGCCTGGTCGCTCATTGCGGCGCCTTTCGCGGGTCCAGCGCGTCGCGCAGCGCGTCGCCCATGAAGGTCAGCAGCAGCAGCGTGAGCACCAGCACACCGAAGGTGGACAGCGATATCCACCAGGCGTCGATGTTGTTCTTGCCCTGTGCCAGCAGCTCGCCCAGCGATGGCGTGCCGGGCGGCACGCCCAGGCCCAAGAAGTCCAGCGAGGTCAGCGCCAGGATGGCCGCGCTCATGCGAAACGGCAGGAAGGTCACCACCGGCGTGAGGCTGTTGGGCAGCACATGGCGCCAGATGATCTGGCCGTTGCTCAGGCCCAGGGCGCGCGCCGCGCGCACGTAGTCGAGCTGGCGGTTGCGCAGGAACTCGGCGCGCACATAGTCGGACAGGCCCATCCAGCCGAACAGGCTCAGCAGTACCAGCAGCAGGCCCACGCTGGGTTCGAACACGGCGGCGAAGATGATCAGCAGGTAGAGCTCGGGCATGGAGCCCCATATCTCGATGAAGCGCTGGAAAGCCAGGTCGGTCCTGCCGCCGTAAAACCCCTGGACCGCGCCCGTGAGCACGCCCAGCAGCACGCCGATCACCGTGAGCGCGAGTGCGAACAGCACCGAGATGCGAAAACCGTAGAGCAGGCGCGCCGCCACGTCGCGCCCGCGGTCGTCGGTGCCCAGCCAGTTGTCGGCCGAGGGCGGCGCCGGGTTCGGCTCGCGGGCGAAGTAGTTGATGGTGCTGTGGTGGTAGGGGTTGGGCGGGTACAGCGCGAAGTTGCCGGGCTTGGCGAACTGCTGCTGGATGAAGGGGTCCAGGAAATCCGTGGGGGTCTCGAAGTCCCCGCCGAAGCTGGTCTCGGGCAGGCTCTGCACGATGGGGGCATACCAGCGCCCTTCGTAGCGCGCCAGCAGCGGCTTGTCGTTGGAGATCAGCTCGGCGCCCAGGCTCAGCAGGAACAGGGCGCCGAACAGCACCAGGCTCCAAAAGCCCATGCGGTTGCGCTTGAAGCGCAGCCAGGCGCGTTGGCTGGGAGACAGGGACACAACGGTGCTCATGCAGGCAGACTTCCAAACATCGACCCCGCGGGCTCGGGGAGGCCCGGTGGCCTGTGCCGCTCGTGTCCCCCGGGCTGGCTGCGCCAGCCCTCCTCCTTGACCTCGCTCTGCAGGCCACCGGGCCTCCCCGAGCGGACGAAACGCTGGCGCACCACCGTCGGCGCGCCTGCGAGTCGGTTGCCCGAGGATGCGGGGTGAAGGCGAAGCGAAGTAAGAGCCTGGTCACGGTCTGTATGGGGTCGCGTTGGGACGCAATCGGGATGAGTTGACCGCCAAGACCTGCCGCATGGGCTGATGCCCATGCAAGGGGATTGGTGGGCAAATCGCCCGCTCGCACAGCCGGTCGGCTGTGCGCCGGGCGCTTCGGCCCCAAGGGAGGGCGCAAACGCGACCGCGTTTGCGGCGTCCCAACCCGAAGGGCAGGTGTCTTTTCGGGCGGTCTGCGGCGTTGCGATGCTTGCCAATAGCTCGGCTATTGGCAGCGCATCGCGCCTTGCATCCCATATCGAAAAGGCACCTGCGCGGCCCCATACAGACCGTGAACAGGCTCTATGGGCGCAGCCCTGGTCGGGGGACATGAGCGCAGCCTTCACCCCGCGTCCTCGGGCGCGAGGTACCGGCCGAAAAAACAAGCGCTCAGTCGAATTTGACACGTGGATCCACCCAGACATAGCAGAGGTCCGAGATCAGCTTGGTCACCAGGCCGATCAGCGTGAACAGGTACAGCGTGCCCAGCACCACGGGGTAGTCGCGCCGGATCACCGACTCATAGCTCAGCAGGCCCAGGCCGTCGAGCGAGAACAGGGTCTCTATCAGCAGCGAGCCCGTGAAGAAGGCGCCGATGAAGGCGGCCGGAAAGCCGGTCACCAGGGGAATCAGCGCGTTGCGCATCACATGCTTCCAGAGCACGCGGCGCTCGCTCAGGCCCTTGGCGCGCGCCGTCAGCACGTACTGCTTGCGGATCTCCTCCAGGAAGGCGTTCTTGGTCAGCATGGTGGTGACGGCGAAGGCACCCAGCACGCTGGCCGTGACCGGCAGCGTGATGTGCCAGAGGTAATCCACGACCTTGGCGCCCCAGCCCAGGCTGTCCCAATGGCTGGAGGTCAGGCCGCGCAGCGGGAACCATTGCAACTGCCCGCCGAAGATCACCAGCAGGGCCACGCCGAGCACGAAGCCCGGAATCGCATAGCCGACCAGCACCACCAGGCTGCTCAGCGTGTCGAAGCGGCTGCCCGCGCGCACCGCCTTGGCGATGCCCAGCGGCACCGAGATCAGGTAGCTGAGGAAGAAGGTCCACAGCCCCAGGCTGATCGAGACCGGCATTTTTTCCTTGACCAGGGTCCAGACGTCCTTGGGGTAGAAGAAGCTCTTGCCCAGGTCGAAGCGCGCGAACTGCCCCAGCATTTGCCAGAAGCGCTCGTGGGCCGGCTTGTCGAAGCCGTACAGGGCCCGGATCTCGGCAATGCGCGCCGCGTCCACGCCCTGGCGGCCGCGGTAGCCGGCGCCGCCCGCGGCCGCGCCCTCGCCGCCCGTGTCGCGCCCTTGCAGTTGGGCCACCATCTGCTCGACCGGCCCGCCCGGCACGAACTGGATCACCACGAAGGTCATGAGCAGCACGCCCAGCAGCGTGGGCACCATCAGCAGCAGGCGGCGCGCGATGTAGGCGAGCATGGTCAGCCTCCGCCGAGCCGCCTCAAGGAGGCTGAGGCCCCCTCGGGGCCGGGCCGAAGCGTCATGCCTCGGAACGTGCATAGCGCAGGCCCGGCATGGGCTCGCTGCACTGTACAGCTTCGCGCACGGACGTTGCGCGAGCCCAGCGAATACACGAAGTGACGAGCGTGGGGGCTCTTCATTTCATTCCTTTGCGGTTGGCCTCGCTGGCCCACCAGGTGCTGGTGATCCAGACCTCGGGCTGGTAGTAGCGCGGCGTCACGTCGGGCCGCTCGAAGCGGCCGGCGCGCCAGGCCACGCGGTGCACGCCGCCATACCAGTGCGGCACCACGTAATGGCCGAAGCGCAGCACACGGTCGAGCGCGCGCACGCCGGCCACGAGCTCGGGCCGGGTGCGCGCGGAGATGATGCCGTCGAGCAGCGCGTCCACCGCCGGGTCCTTGACGCCCATGATGTTGGCCGAGCCCTCGGTGTCGGCCGCGCGCGAGCCGAAGCGCTCGAGCAGCTCGGTGCCCGGCGCCTCGCTGCCCACGGTGCGGTTGCTGACCACCTCGAAGTCGAACACGTCCATGCGCTTTTGCAGGATGGCGAAGTCGATCACCTTGTAGTTCACGGCGATGCCGAGCTTCTCGAGGTTTTTTGCGAAGGGCGTGACCACCCGGCCCATGGAGCCGGAGTTGTCGAGAAACTCGATCGTGAAGGGCTCGCCACGCGCGTTGCGCAGCGCGCCGTCGCGATAGGTCCAGCCGGCCTCGGCCAGCAACTGGCGCGCGCGGCGCAGGTGGTCGCGCAGGGTCTGGCCAGAGTCCGGTTCCAGGCGGGTCACCGGCGGCAGCGGTACCGGCTGGGTGAACAAGGCCGCCGGCAGCTGGCTGCGCAGCGGCTCCAGCAGCGCGAGTTCGTCGGCCCCCGGCAGGCCCTTGGCCTCGAAGTCGCTGGCGACGAAATAGCCGCGCACCCGGGTGTAGGCGTTGTAGAACAGCTGGCGGTTGAGCCACTCGAAGTCCATCGCCAAGCCAATCGCCTCGCGCACCCGCCGGTCCTTGAACTTGTCGCGCCGCAGGTTGAACTGGAAGCCCTGGAAGTCGCCCGCGTTGCCGTGCGCGAGTTCCTGCTTGATCAGCTCGCCGCGCTCGAAGGCTCGCCCGGTGTAGGCGCGCGCCCATTCGCGCGCGATGAAGGCCTGGATGTAGTCGAACTCGCCGGCCTTGAAGGCCTCGAGCTGGGCCGTGTTGTCCTTGTAGATCTTGTAGGTGATGCGGTCGAAGTTGTAGAGGCCGCGCCGCACGTTGAGGTCCCGCGCCCAGTAATCCGGGTCGCGCTGGTAGCTGATGTCCTTGCCGAAATTGACCTTGGCTATGCGGTAGGGGCCGCTGCCTATCGGCAGGTCCGTGACGATCTGGTCCAGCGGCTTGGGCTTGCCGTTTTCCATGCCCCAATGGCGGCTGAACACCGGCAGACCGCCGACGATCAACGGCAGCTCGGCGTTGACGCGCTTGAAATCGAAGCGCACCGTGCGCGCATCCAGCACGGTGGCGCCCTTGACCTCACCGAAAATGGTGCGGAACTGCGGCGCCGCCTCCTTGCTCGTGAGCCGGTCGAAGCTGTGCTTGACGTCGGCCGCCAGCACCGGCTCGCCGTTGTGAAAGCGCGCAGCCGGGTGCAGGCGAAACACCACCGACAGCCGGTCGGGCGCCACGGCCACGTCCTCGGCGAGCAGGCCGTAGGCCGTGGTCGGCTCGTCGAAGGTGCCGGTCAGCAGGGTCTCGAACACCAGGCCCGCCAGGCCCGGCGGCGCGCTGCCCTTGAGCGTGAACGGGTTGTACTTGTCGAAGTTCGACAGCCGCGTGGGCGGCACCAGGGAGATCTCGCCGCCCTTGGGGGCGGCCGGGTTCACGTAGTCGAAATGCGCGAAGCCGGGCGGGTACTTGACGTCGCCGAACTGGGCATAGGCATGCGCGGCCAGGGCGGGCATGGACAGGCAGGGCAGGAGCAGCAAACAGCACAGCAAACCTCGCATGCGACAATTCTGCCCAGATTTTCCCCGGAGTCCGACTTCATGACCCAAAAAACAGGCTTCCTCGCCGGCAAGAAACTGCTGATCACCGGCGTGCTGTCCAATCGTTCCATCGCCTACGGCATCGCGCGCGCCTGCCACAACCAGGGTGCCGAACTCGCCTTCAGCTACGTGGGCGAGCGCTTCAAGGACCGCATCACCGAGTTCGCCGCCGATTTCGGCTCTCAGCTCGTGTTCGACTGCGACGTGGGCAGCGACGAGCAGATCGCCAAGCTGTTCACCGACCTGTCCCAGGTCTGGCCCAAATTCGACGGCTTCGTGCACAGCATAGGCTTCGCGCCGCGCGAGGCCATCGCCGGCGACTTCCTCGAGGGTCTGTCGCGCGAGGCCTTCCGCATCGCCCATGACATCAGCGCCTACAGCTTCCCCGCCATGGCCAAGGCGGCCCTGCCCTACCTCAACGACAAGTCGGCCCTGCTGACGCTGACCTACCTGGGCGCGCTGCGCACCGTGCCCAACTACAACACCATGGGCCTGGCCAAGGCCAGCCTGGAAGCCAGCGTGCGCTACCTGGCCGAGGCGCTGGGCCCCAAGGGCATGCGCGTCAACGGCATTAGCGCGGGCCCGATCAAGACCCTGGCGGCCAGCGGCATCAAGGACTTCGGCAAGCTGCTGAACATGGTGGCCGACGCGGCGCCGATCCGCCGCAACGTGACCATCGAGGACGTGGGCAACGTCGCCGCCTTCCTGCTGTCGGACCTTGCGGCCGGCGTCTCGGCCGAGATCACCTATGTGGACGGCGGCTTCAGCCAGACCGCGGGCATCAGCCGCGACAGCGAGTCCATCGCCTGACCGCCAAGAAAAAAGGCCGGCAGCAGCGCTGTCGGCCCCGGTAGCGGCGCAGAGCGGCGGCAAGCCGCCGCGCCTCTTCAGTCGGTGGTCGCCTCTTCAGGCTCGGACTTGGCCCGGCCGTCCTTCTTGGGCAGCGGCTGGATGTCGAGAACGACCTCGTCCTTCTCGTCCAGGTCCACCGTCAGGCGCCCGCCCTCGGTCAAGCGACCGAACAGCAGCTCGTCGGCCAGCGCCCGGCGGATCGTGTCCTGGATCAGGCGCTGCATGGGGCGCGCACCCATCAGCGGATCGAAGCCCTTCTTCGCCAGGTGCTTGCGCAGCTTGTCGGTGAAGGTGACCTCCACCTTCTTCTCGGCCAGCTGGGTCTCTAGCTGCAGCAGGAACTTGTCGACCACGCGCAGGATGATCTGCTCGTCCAGGGCCTTGAAGCTCACGATCGCGTCCAGGCGGTTGCGGAACTCGGGCGTGAACAGGCGCTTGATGTCACCCATCTCGTCGCCGGCCTGGCGCGGGTTGGTGAAGCCTATCGTGGCCTTGTTCATGGTCTCGGCGCCCGCGTTCGTCGTCATGATCACGATGACGTTGCGGAAGTCGGCCTTGCGCCCGTTGTTGTCGGTCAGCGTGCCATGGTCCATGACCTGCAGCAGCACGTTGAAGATGTCCGGGTGCGCCTTTTCGATTTCGTCGAGCAGCAGCACGGCGTGCGGCTTCTTGGTGACGGCCTCGGTCAGCAGGCCGCCCTGGTCGAAGCCCACGTAGCCGGGGGGTGCGCCGATCAGGCGGCTCACGGCGTGGCGCTCCATGTACTCCGACATGTCGAAGCGGATCAGCTCGATGCCCATGATGAAGGCCAGCTGCTTGGCGGCCTCGGTCTTGCCGACGCCGGTGGGGCCGCTGAACAGGAAGGAGCCGATCGGCTTGTCACCCTTGCCCAGGCCCGAGCGCGCCATCTTGACCGCCGAGGCCAGCACCTCGAGCGCCTTGTCCTGGCCGAACACCACGCTCTTGAGGTCGCGCTCCAGGGTCTGCAGCTTGCCGCGGTCGTCGTTCGAGACGTTGGCCGGCGGGATGCGCGCGATCTTGGCCACGATGTCCTCGACCTCGGCCTTGCCTATGGTCTTCTTGCGCTTGGACGGGGTGAGGATGCGCTGGGCCGCGCCGGCCTCGTCGATCACGTCGATGGCCTTGTCGGGCAGGTGGCGGTCGTTGATGTACTTGGCGCTGAGCTCGGCCGCGGCCTGCAGCGCGGCAGCGGCGTACTTGACGTTGTGGTGCTCCTCGAAGCGCGACTTCAGCCCCTTGAGGATCTCCACGGTCTCGGCCACGCTGGGCTCGACCACATCGACCTTCTGGAAGCGCCGCGACAGCGCCGCGTCCTTCTCGAAGATGCCGCGGTACTCGGTGAAGGTGGTCGCACCTATGCACTTGAGCTGGCCGCTGGAGAGGGCCGGCTTGAGCAGGTTGGACGCGTCCAGCGTGCCGCCCGAAGCCGCACCGGCGCCGATCAGGGTGTGGATCTCGTCGATGAAGAGGATGGCGTGCGGCCGGTCCTTGAGCGACTTGAGCACGCCCTTGAGGCGTTGCTCGAAATCGCCGCGGTACTTGGTGCCGGCCAGCAGCGCGCCCATGTCCAGCGAGTAGACGCTGGACTCGGCCAGGATCTCCGGCACGTCGCCCTGGGTGATGCGCCAGGCCAGTCCCTCGGCGATCGCGGTCTTGCCCACGCCGGCCTCGCCGACCAGCAGCGGGTTGTTCTTGCGCCGGCGGCACAGGATCTGGATCACGCGCTCGACCTCGTATTCGCGGCCGATCAGCGGGTCGATCCGGCCTTCCCGAGCCGCCTGGTTCAGGTTCTGCGTGAACTGCTCGAGCGGCGAGGCCTTCTCGTTCTTCTCGCCGCCGCCCTCCTCGCTCTCGCCGGAGGACGGTTCGCTCTTGGACGGCTCGGGCGGGTCGCTCTTCTTGATGCCGTGGGCGATGAAATTGACCACGTCAAGACGGGTCACGCCCTGCTGGTGCAGGTAGTAGACGGCGTGCGAGTCCTTCTCGCCGAAGATCGCGACCAGCACGTTGGCGCCGGTCACCTCCTTCTTGCCGTTGCCGGTGGACTGCACATGCATGATGGCGCGCTGGATCACGCGCTGGAAGCCCAGCGTGGGCTGGGTGTCCACGTCCTCGGTGCCGGCGACCTGGGGCGTGTTGTCCTTGATGAAGTTGGTCAGGGACTTGCGCAGGTCGTCGATGTTGGCCGAGCAGGCCCGCAGCACCTCGGCGGCGCTGGGGTTATCGAGCAAGGCGAGTAGCAGGTGCTCCACGGTGATGAACTCGTGGCGCTGCTGCCTGGCCTCCACGAAGGCCATGTGCAAGCTGACTTCCAATTCCTGGGCAATCATGTGATTTCCTTTTGCCTTGCTGAGAGATATCTGTACCCGTATGTCAGGGGTGTTCCGGCTTATTCAACAGGCTCGCTGACGCATTGCAGCGGATGCCCGGCGTGGCGGGCCGCCTCCATCACCTGATCGACCTTGGTCGCCGCCACGTCGCGCGAATAGACGCCGCAGACGCCTTTGCCGTCCAGGTGGATCTTGAGCATGATCTGCGTGGCGGTCTCCCGGTCCTTGTTGAAGAACTCCTGGATCACGACCACCACGAACTCCATGGGCGTGTAGTCGTCGTTGAGCATCACCACCTGGTACATCTGGGGCGGCTTGACCTTTTTGGGTACGCGCTCCAGCACCACCGAACCGCTGTCGTCCTCCGCCGGACGCGCGGGCTGGACCGGTTTGGCGGGTTTGGGAGGGGTATTCGTGGCCATCAAATTCATTCTATCGAGCCTGCCTGTCCACCCTATTTTCAGGGTGAATCAGCCATGCTTTCACTATATTCCAAGCTAGGGCCTGTTAACGCCATTTCCAGGGGCGCGAACGGGCTGAATCGGGTGTCAATCTAGGCGCATGGCGCAGCCCGCACTGACGTGCGGGCAAGACGGGCAACGACGAGTGGCGCCCGATTCAGCCCGTTCCCTTCGGGTTGCGGCCAAAAAGGCCATGCGCCGCGTTGCGAAACCTCGCCGGGGTCCGACGCCTTGCGCATGGCCTTTTTGATCCGCAACGCGCTCCCTGGAAATGGCGCTAACAGGCCCTACGCGGTCGTGTTGACAATCCGCCGCCCCTTCCCGCAAACTTGCCCCGACATGGAGCAACGGAGGGCCAGCATGGCAACCGGTACAGTCAAATGGTTCAATGACGCCAAGGGCTTCGGCTTCATCGCCCCGGACGGCGGCGGCCCGGACGCATTTGCCCACTTCTCGGCCATCTCCATGGACGGCTTCAAGACGCTCAAGGAAGGCGCTCGCGTGAGCTTCGAGCCCAGCCAGGGTCCCAAGGGCCTGCTGGCGCTCAACATCCAGGCCGAAGCCGGCACCGAGTCGGGCCCGGCCTTGGCGGCCGACGCACCGCCGGCCGGCGGCTGAACGGCCTGCCCGCCCCCTCCCGAAACGAAAAGCCCGGCTCTGGCCGGGCTTTCCTGCTTGGCGCCGCGCGGCGCTTACATCTGGTCGATCATGACCTGGCCAAAGCCCGAGCAGCTGACCTGGGTCGCGCCGTCCATCAGGCGGGCGAAGTCGTAGGTCACCTTCTTGCTCAGGATGGCCTTCTCCATCGAGCTGATGATCAGGTCGGCCGCTTCCTTCCAGCCCATGTGGCGCAGCATCATCTCGGCCGAGAGGATCTCGGAGCCGGGGTTGACATAGTCCTTGCCGGCGTACTTGGGCGCCGTGCCGTGGGTGGCCTCGAAGCAGGCCACGGAGTCGGACATGTTGGCGCCCGGGGCGATGCCGATGCCGCCGACCTGGGCCGCCAGGGCGTCGGAGATGTAGTCGCCGTTGAGGTTCAGCGTGGCCACCACCGAGTACTCGGCCGGACGCGTCAGGATCTGCTGCAGAAAGGCGTCGGCGATCACGTCTTTGATGACGATGTCCTTGCCGGACTTCGGGTTTTTGAACTTGCACCAGGGGCCGCCGTCGATCAGCTGGGCGCCGAACTCGCGCTGGGCCAGGGCATAGCCCCAGTCACGGAAGCCCCCCTCGGTGAACTTCATGATGTTGCCCTTGTGCACCAGGGTGACGCTGGGCTTGTCGTTCTCGATCGCGTACTGGATGGCCTTGCGCACCAAGCGCTCGGTGCCCTCGATGGAGACCGGCTTGATGCCTATGCCCGAGGTCTCGGGGAAGCGGATCTTGGTCACGCCCATCTCTTCCTGCAGGAACTTGATGAGCTTCTTGGCCTTGTCGCTCTGGGCCGAGTACTCGATGCCGGCGTAGATGTCTTCCGAGTTCTCGCGGAAGATCACCATGTTGGTCTTCTCGGGCTCCCTGACCGGGGAAGGCACGCCCTTGAAGTACTGCACCGGACGCAGGCAGACGTACAGGTCCAGCTCCTGGCGCAGCGCCACGTTCAGCGAACGGATGCCGCCCCCCACCGGCGTGGTCAGCGGCCCCTTGATCGAGACCACGTAGTCCCGCAGGACCTGCAGGGTCTCCTCCGGCAGCCAGACGTCGGGGCCATAGACCTGGGTCGACTTCTCGCCGGCGTAGACCTCCATCCAGTGGATCTTGCGGCGGCCAGCGTAGGCCTTGGCCACGGCCGCGTCCACCACCTTGAGCATCACCGGCGTGATGTCGAACCCCGTGCCGTCGCCTTCGATGTAGGGGATGATGGGTTCGTCCGGCACATTCAGCGACATGTCGGCGTTGACGGTGATCTTCTGGCCTTGGGCAGGCACCTGAATATGCTGGTACATGGAAAAACGTCTCCGGGATATGGGAAAGCCGGCCCCCGGGCGTGCAGCTCGGTGAAACCTCTTTTTTGATTCTAGCGGCAAAGCCCGCGGGCCACGCCTGTCAACCGCCGCCTCCCGGGGCCCGTTACGGAGGAGCCTTCCTATCCCTGGAAGGAACGCAAGCCAACCTATCGAGGACTTTTGAAATGAACAAGCTCATCGCTGCCTTGATCGCCGCTCTGTTCGCCGCGGGCGCCTTCGCTCAGGCGGCACCGGCGACGCCGGCCAAGCCCGCCACCCCGGCAACGCCTGCGACGGCAGCGACGCCTGCCGCTCCGGCCACGGCCGCCACCCCGGCCACCCCGGCGACGGCCGCCGCTCCCGCCAAGGCCGACGACAAAGCCGCCATGAAGGACGACAAGAAGGCCGCCCCGACCAAGTCCAAGGCCAAGAAGAGCACCAAGAAGGCCAAGGCCACGAAGACCGAAGCAAAGAAATCCTGAGCCCCAGGCCTTTCGGTCAAAATGCCCGCCGTCGCGGGCATTTTTTCTTTGCGGTGCGCCCGGCAGGGCGCACCCACTCGGAGGTGAAAGTCCTCTACTCGCCCGGCAAGGGGAAGAGTTAGCCGAAGGCAAGGGTTTCGCGGGCGACTGCGAGTCTGAA
>NZ_SCMM01000062.1:0-24259 GCF_005503345.1 Ramlibacter sp. 2FC | reverse complement strand
GGGCTGGGGGGACGGTGTCAGCGGTAACCGCCGCCGAAGTTGCTGCCGCCACCGCCGGAGCGGCCGCCACGACCCCGCCCGCCGCCGGGGCGGCCACGGCCGCCGGCCATGCTGTCGATGCTGGTGCGCATGGGGTCGGGCTGGCCGGTCGCACCATGGCTGGGTTTGCGCGGTTCATGGCGCCGATTGTGCAGGTTGGTCTGCAGCGGGTCCACATGGCGCGGCAGTTCGTCGCGCTCGCCGCGCGGCTCGCCCTGGCGCTGCTGGCCTGGCCCCTGGCGCGGGCCCTGTCCCTGGCCCTTGCCGCCGTGGACGCCGCCATGGCGCTGGCCGTGGGCGGGCTTGGGGGCGCCGCCCTGGCGTTCGCCCTGCGGCTTGGGACCGCGCTCGCCGCGGCCTTCGCCCTGGGTGGCCTTGTTGTCGCGGATGCGCTGCATCATCTCGCTGCGCGCCGCCTTGGCCGCGGCCTGCATGACGTCGCGGCTGGGCGGCTTGCCGGCGCCGCCCCAGATGGTCTGGCGGCCCATGGCGATGGGCTCGGCACGCTCGCCGGGCTCGGGGCCGAAGCCCTCGATCACCTGCACCTGGATCTGCTGCTTGGTGAAGCGCTCGATCTCCATCATGAAGCCTTCCTCGTCCATGCAGACCAGGCTCACGGCCTCGCCGCTGGCGCCGGCGCGGCCGGTGCGGCCGATGCGGTGCACGTAGTCCTCGGACACGTTGGGGATCTCGTAGTTCACCACGTGCGGCAGGTCTTCGATGTCGATGCCGCGCGCCGCGATGTCGGTCGCCACCAGGGCGCGGATATCACCGCTCTTGAAGCCGGCCAGGGCCTGGGTGCGCGCGGTCTGGCTCTTGTTGCCGTGCAGCGCCATGGCCTTGATGCCGTTCTTGGTCAGGTAGTCGGCCACGTTGTTGGCGCCGAACTTGGTGCGCGTGAACACCAGCACCTGGCTCCAGTCGTGCTGCTGGATGATGTGCACCAGCACTTCCTTCTTCTTGCCGCGGCCCACCGGGTGGATCACCTGGGTGATGCGCTGCACCGTGGTGTTGCGCGGCGTGACCTGGATGCTCTGCGGGTTCTTCAGGAGGCCGTTCGCCAGGTCGCGGATCTCGTCGCTGAAGGTGGCCGAGAACAGCAGGCTCTGCTTGTCCTTGGGCACCAGGGCCAGCACCTTCTTCACGTCGTGGATGAAGCCCATGTCCAGCATGCGGTCGGCCTCGTCCAGCACCAGGATCTCGACGGTGGACAGGTCCAGGTGGCCCTGGCCCTGCAGGTCCAAGAGGCGCCCGGGGGTGGCGACCAGGATGTCCACGCCGCGCTTGACGCGGTCGATCTGCGGGTTCATGCCCACGCCGCCGAAGATCACGGTGGAGTTGAGCTTGAGGTACTTGCCGTAGTCGCGCACCGACTCTTCCACCTGGGCCGCCAGCTCGCGCGTGGGCGTCAGCACCAGGGCGCGGATGGCCTTGCCGCCGAAGCGGTTTTTGCCGGCCTCGGCCAGGCTGAGCTTGTGCAGCATGGGCAGGGTGAAGGCGGCGGTCTTGCCGGTGCCGGTCTGGGCGCCGGCCAGCAGGTCGTGGCCCTCGAGCACGGCGGGGATGGCCTGGGCCTGGATGGGGGTGGGGGTTTCGTAGCCCTGCTCGTGCACGGCTTTGAGAATGGCCGGAGCCAGGTTCAGATCGTCAAAGTTCATTCAAAGGAGGCGCCCATCCTGGGCGCTTGGAATCGGCCTGTTCCGGGGGCAGGGCCACCGGCCAGTCAAAGGCAGATCGGGTTCAAACGCGGGAGCCGGAACGCGGGTTCCTTGTCCCCAGCAGTGTGCTGAAGTTGCGGCGAACTGGGGCCCGCAACAGCAGGTATTGTCGCATAAGAGCCTGAAAGGCCCTCCAGCGTGCCCGCGCCGGGGCCCTCTGGGTTGCCTCCAGAAAGTGCCCACTCGTCGTTGCATCGCTTGCCCAGGCGGCCAGCCTGGGCGGCGCGCCGCGCCTTGATTGGGCGCTTTCTGGGGGCAACGCGGGTACGCTGGAAGGCCTTTCAGGCTCTGAGCCGATAATCGAGGTTTTTGCGCAACTTGCGCGGGCAAATTACAGGGGTTTTCCCAACACCATGGCTCAGTACGTTTATTCCATGAACCGGGTCGGCAAGATCGTGCCGCCCAAGCGTGAAATCCTCAAGGACATCTCGCTCAGCTTCTTCCCCGGCGCCAAGATCGGCGTGCTGGGCCTGAACGGCTCGGGCAAGTCCACGCTGCTCAAGATCATGGCCGGCATCGACAAGGAGATCGAGGGCGAGGCCATCCCCATGCCGGGCATCAAGATCGGCTACCTGCCGCAGGAGCCCAAGCTCGATCCCGAGCAGACCGTGCGCGAATCCGTGGAAAGCGGCATGGGCGAGATCAAGGCCGCCAAGGAGCGCCTGGAGGAGGTCTACGCCGCCTATGCCGAGGAGGACGCCGACTTCGACGCCCTGGCCGCCGAGCAGGCCAAGCTAGAGGCCATCATCGCCACTGCCGGCGACGCCTCCGAGCACCAGCTCGAGATCGCCGCCGACGCGCTGCGCCTGCCGCCCTGGGACGCCAGGATCGGCGTGCTGTCCGGCGGCGAGAAGCGCCGCGTGGCCCTGTGCCGCCTGCTGCTGTCGCGCCCCGACATGCTGCTGCTGGACGAGCCCACCAACCACCTGGACGCCGAGTCCGTGGACTGGCTGGAGCAGTTCCTCAAGCGCTTCTCCGGCACCGTGGTCGCCATCACCCACGACCGCTACTTCCTGGACAACGCCGCCGAGTGGATCCTGGAGCTGGACCGCGGCCGCGGCATCCCCTACAAGGGCAACTACTCCACTTGGCTGGAGCAGAAGGAAGCGCGCCTGGAGCAGGAGCAGCGCACCGAGGACGCGCGCACCAAGGCCATGAAGAAGGAGCTGGAGTGGGTGCGCCAGAACGCCAAGGGCCGCCAGGCCAAGAGCAAGGCGCGTCTCGCCCGCTTCGAGGAACTCTCCGACTACGAATACCAGAAGCGCAACGAGACGCAGGAGATCTTCATTCCCGTCGCCGAGCGCCTGGGCAGCCAGGTGATCGAGTTCAAGAACGTCACCAAGTCCTTTGGCGACCGCGTGCTGATCGACGACCTGAGCTTCAACATCCCGGCCGGCGCCATCGTCGGCATCATCGGCCCGAACGGCGCCGGCAAGTCCACGCTGTTCAAGCTGATCGCCGGCAAGGAGCAGCCCGACAGCGGCGAGGTGGTGATCGGCCAGACTGTGAAGATGGCCTTCGTCGACCAGCACCGCGACGTGCTGGCCAACGAGAAGACCGTGTGGGAAGACGTCTCGGGCGGCCTGGACATACTCACCGTGGGCAAGTTCCAGATGGCCAGCCGCGCCTACTGCGGCCGCTTCAACTTCAACGGCGGCGACCAGCAGAAGAAGGTGGGCATGCTGTCCGGCGGCGAGCGCGGCCGCCTGCACCTGGCCAAGACCCTGATCGCCGGCGGCAACGTGCTGCTGCTGGACGAGCCCTCGAACGACCTCGACGTCGAAACCCTGCGCGCGCTGGAAGACGCGCTGCTGGAGTTCGCCGGCACGGTGCTGGTGATCAGCCACGACCGCTGGTTCCTGGACCGCATCGCCACCCACATCCTGGCCGCCGAGGGCGACAGCCAGTGGACCTTCTTCGACGGCAACTACCAAGAGTACGAGGCCGACAAGAAGAAGCGCCTGGGCGAGGAGGGCGCTGCGCCCCATCGCATGCGGTTCAAGGCGCTGAAGTAAGCGCCAGGGCCCGGTCCTGCAGGCCCGGGCGGGTTTCTCAAGCGTGCCTGCCTGGTGCAGGGCCCCTCGCGGCCGCCTCCGGGCGGCCGCGCTGCTTTTGGGCGCGCGTCAGGCGCCCCCGCTTGGTGAATTCATACGGTTTCGCATTCGATGAAATAGCTTTCGCTCTTCGCCTCGACGCGCGAACAGGGTGGGCAAGGCAGGCGGCCAGGGTGCGCCGGGCTCGCGGTCGGGTGGACACCTCATCGCGCTGCGACGCGGTGCCGTGTTCCGTTCGCCCGTCCTCCCCGGCTCAATCGACGCAGTGGGGGACTTCTTCTTGTACTTCTGATCGCAAGTCGATATCAGAGGACGATGCGTGCCAGGCCGTAGAGGGAGAGCGCCCCGGACAACACCAGAAGCACGGTCTTCGCTGTACGACCCGCCATCAAAGTTCCCGTCAGGCTGCAGACCAGGATGGCGCCGAAAATGTAGGTGGTTTTCATGTCGCAATGGTAAGGCTTGCCGACGGCCACAAGCCGGCGCCCGCTCACCCGGGGAATCAGCCCGCGTACCCCATCACCGCAAAGAAATGGCAACCGGTTCCCGCCACCACGAAGCCGTGCCACACCGCATGGGCGTAGCGCAGCCGGGAGTCGAGCAGGAAGAACACCACGCCCGCCGTGTAGGCCAGCCCGCCGGCCACCAGCAGGCTGAGGCCGGGCTCGGGTACGCGCTCGATCAGCGGCACGGCGGCGATCAGCACCAGCCAGCCCATGACGAGGTACAGGCCGGTCGACAGCCAGGGGTGCGACAGGCGGTCGAAGGCCTTGAGCGCGACGCCCAGGGTCGCCAGGGACCACACCAGGCCGAACAGCGTCCAGCCCCAGGGGCCGCCCAGGGCGCCCAACGCGAAGGGCGTGTAGCTGCCCGCGATGAACAGGTAGATGGCGCCGTGGTCCAGCTTCAGGAACACCCGCTTGGCGCGGCCGGCCGGCAGGGCGTGGTAGAGCGTCGAGGTCAGGTACAGCAGCACCATGGTCGCGGCGAACACGGCGGCGCCGACCAAGCTGGCGGCGCCCAGGTGGCGCGCCGAATCGATCAGGAACGGCACGGCCGCGATGGCGGCCAGCAGGGCGACGCCATGGCTCACGCTGTTGGCGATCTCCTCGCCCAGGCTCTGCGGACGTTCGGTCATGCACTCATTGTTCCACGCAACTGGCGCCGAGTGGGAGTCATTTCTGTGACCTTCGTCAAGGACCGTAACGGCCATGCCGGTGGGGCCGGGTCCGGGCGCCGCCTTATCATCGCTGGCCTATGGCCCGCCGAACCCACCTGGATCTTTCCCGCCCTGGCGCAGCGCGCCGAACGGGTGGCGGCGCGGCCGCGGGGGCCTGCCGTTCATGAACCGGCCGTCGGTCCTGGTGCGGGAGGAGGAGGTCGAGTTCACCGCGATCCGCGCCCAGGGCGCGGGCGGGCAGAACGTCAACAAGGTGTCCAGCGCGGTGCACCTGCGCTTTGCCATCCGCGCCTCTTCGCTGCCGCAGGCCATCCAGGAGCGGCTGCTGGGGCTGAGCGACCAGCGCATCACGGCCGAGGGCGTGGTGGTGATCAAGGCGCAGACCAGCCGCAGCCAGGAGCAGAACCGGGCCGAGGCCCTGGCGCGCCTGCAGGCCCTGGTCGACAGCGTGGCCGTGCTGCCCAAGGACAGGAAGGCCACGAGGCCCACGAGAAGCTCGCAGCGCAAGCGCCTGGAGGGCAAGGCCGCCCGGGGCGATGTGAAGCGGCTGCGCGGGCGGATGTCGGGCAGCGAATAGGCCCCAGCGCCGCGCCGGCGGCGCACCCTCAATCGCGCATGTTGGCGAACTTGACCAGCGCGGCGTACTTGCCCGTGTCCTCGCGGATCACGCGCGCCAGGTCCTCGTTGCCGGTCGCCGGGACGGCGCCGCCTTCCTCGAGGCGGCGGCGCACGGCAGGGTCTTGCAGGCCCGCCTGCAGCGCGGCGCGCAGACGTTGCGCGATCTCGGGCGGCAGGTTGCGCGGCGCGGCAAGGGCGAACCAGCCCGCGAGCTCGTAGCCCTTGAGCAGCGGGTGTTCCCCAAGCGCCGGCACCTGGGGCAGGGCGGGGCTGCGCTTGGCCGAGGAGATGCCCAGCGGCACGATGCGTCCGCTCTGGATGAAGGGTGCGGCCGCCGTCGGCGAGAGGATGGCGAAGTCCAGCGTGCCGGCCACCAGCTCGGTCGTCAGCGCTGCGGTGCCGCGGTAGGGAATGTGGGTCATGAAGAGCCCGGCACGCTGCTTGACCAGCTCACCCGCGAAGTGCAGCGTGGAGCCCACGCCCGAGCTGCCGTAGCTGTACCTGCCCGGCTGGCGCTTGACCGTCTCGACGAAGGCCGCGAGGTTCTTGACCTGGGTCTTGGGGCTCGCGGCCAGCAACACGGGCGCCGTGGCGATCAGGCCGATCGGCGTGAGGTCTTTCTGCGGGTCGTATTTCTGCGCCGGGTTCACCAGCGCCGTGGCCGCCATCTCGTTGCTCGAGCCAGCCAGCAGGGTGTAGCCGTCGGGCGGGCTGTTGACCACGCGCTGCGCCGCCACGGCACCGGCCGCGCCGGCCAGGTTCTCCACCACCACGCTGCTACCCAGCCTGGTGGCCAGCAGGTCGGCGACGACGCGCGCCGCCATGTCCACCGAGCCGCCGGGGGCATAGCCCACGACCAGCTTGATCGGCTTGGAGGGATAGGGCGCGTCGGCCAGGGCCGGCAGGGCCAGGGCCAGCGCGGCCGCCGGCAGTGCGGCGATGGCGCCGCGGCGGGACAGGGGACGAAGGGAGGCTTTGCGGTGCGACATGGGGCGACTCGGGCTTGGGGTGGACGAAGGCTTGCGGGGGGTGAATTGGCGTGGCAATCAGGCCGCTGCGCGCAGGAAGCGGCGCACCAGCTGGATCCAGTAGCTTGCCGCGATGGGCAGCATGGCGTCGTTGAAGTCGTAGCCGGGGTTGTGGACCATGCAGCCGCCGCTGCCATGGTGCTCGCCGACGCCGTTGCCGACGATCAGGTAGCTGCCTGGGCAGCGCTCCAGCATGAAGGAGAAGTCCTCGCTGCCGGTGAGCGGCTGCAGGGGGGGCATCAGGCCTTCCTTGCCCAGCCAGTCCAGTGCGACTTGGCGCGCCAGGGCGGTGGCGGCTTCGTCGTTGACCAGGGCCGGGTAGCGCCAGTGGTAGTCGACCTCGGCGCGCACGCCCAGCGTGGCGGCCTGGGCCTGCACCAGTTCCGTGATGCGCTCGCGCAGCATGGCGCGGATCTCGGGCCGGTAGGCGCGCACCGTGAGCCGCATCACCACCGAGCCGGGAATCACGTTGGGTGCGTCGCCGCCGTGGATGGCGCCGACCGAGACCACCGCCATGTCGCGCGGATCGACGTTGCGCGAGACGATGGTCTGCAGCGCCACGACGATGTGCGCCGCGGCCACGACCGGGTCGGCCGCCAGGTGCGGCGCCGAGCCATGGCCACCGCGACCGGTCACGGTGACCGTGACGGAGTCGGACGAGGCCATGAACGGTCCCTCCTTGAAGCCGAACTTGCCGACCGGGAAGCCGGGCATGTTGTGCAAGGCGAAGATGGCGTCGCAGGGGAAGCGCTCGAACAGCCCTTGCTCGACCATGCGGCGCGCGCCGCCCAGCCCTTCCTCGGCCGGCTGGAAAATCAGGTGCAGCGTGCCGTCGAAGTCCCGCGCCTGGGCCATGCACCGGGCGGCCGCCAGCAGGATGGCGGTGTGGCCGTCATGGCCGCAGGCGTGCATCTTGCCGGCGATCCTGCTGGCATAGGGCACGCCGCTGTCTTCCTGGATGGGCAGCGCGTCCATGTCGGCCCGGATCCCCAGGCGGCGGCGCCCGCTGCCGAGCCTGAGCGTGCCGACCACGCCGGTGCCGGCCAGGCCGCGATGCACCTCGTAGCCCCAGTCGGACAGCCGCTGCGCCACGAGGTCGGAGGTGACGAATTCCTCGTAGGCCAGCTCGGGATGGGCATGGATCTGGTGGCGCAGGGCCACCATGTCCGGCGCGATCTCCCGGACCTCTGGCAGGACCTGCTGCGCGGCGGCAGCTTGCTCGATGGTGAACGACATGGAAGGCGGGTTCCTCTGAGGGGTGGCGATGCGTCCCAAGTCTAGGAAGCGGACCGGGGCGGCGACAGACAGGCATTGCCAGTCGGTGTGGGCGGCCGCTTGTCTTGTGCGATGCGGGCCCGCCCGATAATCGCGACATGAAGTTGCACCAACTGCGCTACCTGGTCAGTGTCGCTTCGGAGGGCAGCATCCGCGCCGCCGCCCGGTCGCTGGGCGTGACACAGGCCACGGTCACCCAGGGCCTGCGCGAGCTGGAATCGCATTGCCAGGTCACACTGCTCAACCGCGGCAGCGGCGGCATTGGTTTCACGGCAGCCGGTCGGGAGGTGCTCGAGCATGCCCAGCGCGCACTCACGCAGCTGCAGCTGGCCGAGGACAAGCTGGCCCACTACCGCAACGCCGGCCCGCAGCAACGCCTGTCCATCGGCATCACGCCCTGGGTGGCGCAAACGTTGATGGCGCGCGTGCTCCCGCCGTTTCGCGCCGAGCTGCCGCATGTGCAGCTGGAGCTGTTCGATGGCTTGTCCGCCCTGGCCTACCCCAAGCTGCGCGAAGGCAGCCTGGACCTGATGATCGGCCGCATCGGCAGTGAAGAATGGATGCAGGGCCTGCACGCGACCCCGCTGTTCAGCTATGAGATGACCGTGGTCGCCCGGGTGGGCCATCCTCGCGCGCGTGCGCAGACCATCCACGACCTGCTCGACGATGACTGGGTGCTCAATTTCGCGCCCAGCGAGAGCGCGGGGCTGATGGACAACCTGTTCCGCCAGCACGGGGCCGAGCCGCCGCGCCACCGCATCCACCTCGCGCAGTCGGCCTCGCTGATGCTGACCCTGGTGCGCCAGACCGACATGCTGACCTTCTGCCCATGGCCGCTGGTGGAGACCGACAGCCTGCGCCACAGCATGGAGGCGCTGGCGCTGCGCGAGCGGTTTCGCAGCAACACGGTGGGCATCGTGCGGCGGGCGCAGGAGACGCCTTCGCCCGCAGCGGCGCGCTTCATCGCCCATTTCCTGGAGCAGGTGCGCGCTGCCGTGGCCTCGGAGGAGCCGCAATTGCGCAGGGTGTTCTATTCGGTGGACCTGCTGGACGCGGCCCAGAGCTGAGCCGGGCCGCGACAGGGCCGCCTCAGTAATGCGGCGGCAACTCGTCGCGCAGGTTGCGCACCTGGCCCGCGCCCCCGTCCGGCACCTGCTGCCTGAGCTGGGCCATCTCGCGCAGCAGCGCGTCGATCTGCTGCTGCTGGCGGAAGACGGTCTGGTTGAGCTGGTCCAGCAGGTCCTCGGTGAAGCTGGCCTTGATCTCCAGCTCGATCAGGCGCTGCTCGGTGTCTTGGGGGTGTTCCATGGCGCTATTGGACATGAACTCGGGGCGAGGCCTGCCTTGGGGCTGCATCGGTGACGCGAGAAGCGTAGAGTGGGCCTTCTTCGCTGCGAGGCCGTCCGCCAGATGCCCAGTTCACCATCCCCTCCTGCCGACAACGGCGTTACGCCGGGTCGTGGGCGCCCGCCATGTCCGTAGCCGAATGGTCCTTGTTCGTCGGCGCCCTGCTGGTCACCATGGTGCTGGCGGGCACGCTGCTGGGGCGCTTGCCTCTGAGCAGCGCCATGGTCTACCTGATCCTGGGTTGGCTGCTGGGGCCGGATGTGTCGAACGTCCTGCGCCCCGATCCCTTCGTGAATGCCCGCACGCTGGAGCTGCTCGCCGAAGTCGCGCTGCTGATCTCGCTGTTTTCCGTCGGGCTGCAGCTCGGCGTTCCGATGCGCGACCGTCGCTGGCGACTGCCGCTGCGCCTGGCCTTTGTCTCTATGGTGGCCATGGTGGCGATGGTCACGGCCCTTGGCGTCTGGGTGCTGGACCTGCCACTGGGGGCGGCGGTGCTGCTCGGCGCCATCCTGGCCCCCACCGATCCCGTGCTGGCCTCCGGCGTGCATTCGGACCCCGGCTCGCAGCCCGATCGCCTGGGCTTCAGCCTGGCCGGCGAGGGGGGGCTCAACGATGGCGCGGCTTTTCCGTTCGTGATGCTGGGGTTCGGACTGCTGGGCATGCACGACATGGGGCCCGGCTTCGTTCGGTGGTGGGGCATCGACTTGGTGTGGGCCACCGTGGGCGGTGTCGCGATCGGTGGGGCCCTTGGCGCTGCGACCGGTCGACTCGTCGTCTACCTGCGCAGTCGCCATGACGAAGCGATCGGACTGGATCTGTTCCTGGGGCTGGGATTGGTCGGCATGGCCTACGGCATCGCCCAGCTCAGCCTGGCCTCCGGATTCCTGGCGGTTTTCACCGCCGGACTGGCCTTGCAGCGTGTGCGCGAGCGGCCGAAGCCGGACACCCGGCCGCTGGTTGCAGCCACCGGCTCGGAAGGGCACTCCTATCTGACGATGGCCACGCATTCGCACCATGCGAGCGCCACCATGCGGGATTCCGTCCAGGCCTTCAATGAGCAATTGGAGAAGCTGGCCGAACTGGCCCTGGTGCTGGTGGTGGGCGCGATGCTGGCCTACGCCAAGCCGCTGCCGGCCGCGGGCTGGTTCGTTCCGCTGATGCTCCTGGTGCTGAGGCCCTTGTCCGTCCTGGCTGCGACCGCGGGCGAGCGCCTGACCTCGCCACAGCGCGCCATGATCAGCTGGTTCGGCATTCGCGGCATCGGATCGGTGTTCTATCTGCTGTTCGCGCTACGCCATGGCGTCGAAGGGCGCGTCGCCGATACCTTGGTGTCGCTGACCCTGTGGAGCGTGGCGGCATCGATCATCGCGCACGGGCTGACGGCGCAGCCGCTGATGCACCGCTACCTCGGCTGGCGCAAGCGCAGGACGGCTGAATCCAACCTTGATAAGAAAGGCCCGTGATCGAGCCGCAGCGCTTGTCAACCTCACCTGGAGTCCGCCATGCCAAAACCCGACGAGATCGCATCGAAACTTCTGGGTACGCCCTACGACAGCTTGGACGACCGGGCCAAGAAGGTCGCGCGGCATATTGCGGGGCGCACGCACATCGCGCGGAACATTGCGAAGGATTTCGATGTCACGCCGTCCTTGGGCCAGCGCGCCGCGGACCGGGTGGCGTCCTTCGGCGGGTCCTGGACCTTCGTCGGACTCTTCACCGCCACCATGCTGCTGTGGGTGGGGCTCAACGGCTTTCTCCTGATGAACCGCGGCAAGACCTTCGATCCCTATCCCTACATCCTGCTGAATCTTTTCCTGTCCATGCTGGCGGCCATCCAGGCTCCCGTCATCCTGATGTCCCAGAACCGTCAGTCCGTGAAGGACCGCATGACCGCTGAGCACGACTACGAGGTCAACCTCAAGGCCGAGCTCGAGATCATGCTGCTCCACGACAAGATCGATTTGCTGCGGGAGAAGCAGTGGGAGGATCTGCTGGCCATCCAGAAGGAGCAGTTGAAGCTGCTGACGGCCCTGGCCGAGAAGCAAGGCCATACGCCATGAGGCGGCTTGATACGGTCTCGCATTCGAGCGTGTGATTTCGGTCGTGCCGTCTTTCGGCGCATGCGCCAACGCATAACAATCCAATAAACGTTAGAATGTTTTCATGAGAGAGATCAAGAATCACCTCTACGAACAGGTCGCCCGCATCGGCAAGGCCGTGGCCAGCCCGAAGCGCCTCGAGCTGATCGAACTGCTTTGCCAGGGAGAGAAGACCGTGGAGATGCTGGCAGCCCAGTCCGAAATCAGCGTCAAGCTGGCCAGTGCGCACCTGAAGGAGCTGCGTCTGGCGCGGCTCGTCGATACGCGCAAGGAAGGCAAGTACGTCCTGTACCGGCTCGCCAGCACCAGCGTGGCAGACCTCTGGGTGAACCTGCGCACCGAAGCCGAAGAACGCCTCGTCGAGCTGCAGGTCGCGCTGGCGTCCATCGTCGAGCACGGCGACGAACTCCAGGGCGTCGACCGCGCCGCCATCCTCCAGAAAGCAGCGGCCGGCGAGGTGGTGGTGCTCGATGTCAGGCCCGAAGACGAGTTCAGCGTCGCCCACCTGCCCCATGCGCGCTCGCTCCCGGTCGACGACCTCAGAAAGCGCCTGTCCGAGCTACCGAAAGACGTCCCGGTGGTCGCCTATTGCCGCGGGCCGTTCTGCCTGATGGCGAAGGACGCGGTCGAGCTGCTGCGCAAGAAGGGCTACCAGGCCTTCCACCTGAGCGACGGTGTGGCCGAGTGGCGGGCGCGTGGCTTGCCGGTCGAGGTCTGACGAGGAGCGCGTGAACTTCGGCATACGCGCCAACCTCGGCCAGGTCCTGCAGCAGCTGCTGCAGGTGCTGCTGGTTGGCATGACCATAGGGATGATGCGCAACGTGGTGCCGGCGCTGGCGGAGACCGAGTTCGGCGTGCCGCGGGGCTCGTTCATGCTCCTGGTGGCCTTCGTCGTGGCCTTCGGCTTCGTCAAGGGCGCCATGAACTTCGTGGCGGGCCGTCTGGCAGAGCGCCTCGGTCGCAAGCGGGTCTTGCTGCTGGGATGGCTCGTGGCCCTGCCCATTCCGCCGCTGGTCTACTTCGCGCCGTCCTGGGGCTGGATCGTGGTTGCCACCGTCCTGCTCGGCGTGAACCAGGGACTGACCTGGTCGATGACGCAGACCGCCAAGCTCGACCTGACGCGCGCCGACCAACGCGGCCTGGTCATCGGGCTCAACGAGTTCTCGGGCTACCTCGGTGTGGCCATCGCAGGCGTCCTGACGGGATACGCCGCGTCGGCGCTGGGCCCCAGGGCGGGCTTGCTCTGGTTCGGCGCCGTCGTCATCGGCCTGGCCACGCTGCTTGCCTGGCTGGCCGTCGCAGAAACGCTGCCCTGGGCGCGCGACGAGGCGAAGCGGCACGCCACGCCTTCGGCGCAGGCGCTTCGTCCACGCTACCCAATGGGGGTGAGCGAGCGGCCGGGCACGCGCGAGATGTTCGCCCTGATGAGCTGGCGGGACCGGCGCATGGCTGCGCTGTGCCAGGCGGGCCTGGTGGAGAAGTTCGTCGACGCGCTGGTCTGGGTGTTCTGGCCCGTCTACCTGCACCAGCGCGGCGTCAGCCTGCCCGGCATCGGCTGGATCGTGGGCGTCTATGGCTTCACCTGGGGCGCCGCGCAATTCCTCACGGGCAAGCTGTCGGACCGGCTCGGCCGTCACAGGCTCAACACGGGCGGCATGTGGCTCTGTGGCGCGGGCGTGGCGCTGATGCCGCTGGGCACGGGCGCGGCCTGGTGGAGCGCCTCGGCCGCTGTGGCGGGCCTGGGCATGGCCATGCTGTACCCCAACCTCAGCGCGGCCGTGGCGGACATCGCGCACCCGAGCTGGCGGGCGTCGGCGATCGGCATCTACCGCTTCTGGCGCGACCTGGGCTATGGCATAGGCGCGCTGGGCCTCGGCGCGGCCGCCGCGCTCGGCGGCCATCTCGAGAGCGCCTTCTGGTTCGTGGCCATCGCGATGGCGCTGTCGGGCGCCTTGCTCTGCCGCTGGGGCGAGGAAACGCATCCGCGCCTCAATCCCTCCCTTTGATTCCTCGTCGTACGACTGGAGCCAGCCGTGACCTCACCACGCTTTGTCGCCACCCTGGCGCTCGCACTTGCCGCCTTGCTCCCCTGGGCGTGCAGGCACAGTTGAACAAGGCCAGCGCGGAGACCATCGAGTCGTACTTCGACTTCGTGGACTACAACGGCGGCACCCTCATGGCCGAGCAGATTCCGGCGGACGACTGTGCCGAGCTGTTCGTGCTCGACGTGCGGGACGCCGCCCAGTTCGCCAAGGACCACATTCCCGGCGCCGTGAACATCGAGTGGCGCAAGGTCTTCGCCGAACGGTCCAGACTGCCCAGGGACAAGACCATCCTCGTCTGATCGGCGTATTCTCCCAGGGCGTCGCGCCGGCAAGCCGAGGCCGGCGGGTCCAAGCGCAGGAGAGCCAGATGGCCATTCATCTCGATCACCTCATGGTGCCGTCGCGCGACAAGCGGGCCGCTGCCAAGCTTCTGGCCGAACTGCTGGGCGTGCCCTGGTCGGAAACCGGCGTGGGGCCCTTCGTTCCGGTCTACGTCAACGAGGGCCTGACCCTGGACTTCGACCAATGGGCCGAGCCCCTGCCCTTGATCCACTACTGCTTCAGGGTGGAGGAGGGTGAGTTCGACGCCATCCTCGCGCGCCTGCAGGCGGCGGGCATCGCCTACCGCAGCAGCGTGCACGGCCCGGTGGATTCGCGCGTCGACACCCAGCATGGCGGCCGCATCGTCTACTGGAACGAACCCGATGGCCACCAGTGGGAAATGCTGACCCTCAGCTACGCGCGAGCACCTGCGCTACGCGATTTCTAAGACCCTCGCGCAGCGGCGCGGCCAGTGTGTAACGAAGCTTGACGCCCGCGCGCGCCGACGACTAGGATTCATTGCCCTCACAGGTCGGCGAGCGCCGGCGCGATGCTCCGAGGCGAGCGCGCGCGGCGGTCTGTCACCCCGCCGACGTGGGGGCCGTGCAAACAAGAGCGTTTTCGGGGCATCGGGGAGGTGAGGCATGCCGCAGCTTGGCTCGGCGCCCGGCGTGGCGCTGATCGGCCGCAATCGCGTCTTCAACGACGCGCTGCATTACGCGAGCATGGCCGCGCGTCACGCCTGTCCCTTGCTCATCGTGGGCGAGACCGGCACCGGCAAGGACCAGGTGGCGCGCATGGTGCACGGGCTCAGCCCGCGCGCCAGCGGTCCCTTCGTCAGCCTCAACTGTGCGGCCCTGCCCGAGTCCCTGATCGAGAGCGAACTCTTCGGTTACGAGCGCGGCGCCTTCACCGGCGCGGCCCGCAGCTACCTCGGCCGCTTTGCCGCGGCGGACGGCGGCACGCTGTTCCTCGACGAGTTGGGCGACCTGCCCCTGGCCTCGCAGGCCAAGCTGCTGCGCGCGATCGAGAACCGCGAGGTCACGCCGCTGGGCAGCACGCGGCCGCGCCAGGTGGATATGCGCATCGTGGCCGCCACGCACCAGCCGCTGGAGACCATGGTGCGCGAGCGGCGCTTCCGGCCCGACCTGTTCTACCGGCTCAACGTGGCGCGGGTGCGCCTGCCGCCCCTGCGCGAGCGGCGCGACGATATCCTGGAGCTGGCCGCGCATTTCATGAAGCCGCTGCGCCACACGCGCGAGGGCGCACGCGTGGGCTGGTTCGATGCGGGCGCGCTGCAGCGCTTGCTGGCCCATCCCTGGCCGGGCAATGTGCGCGAGCTGCGCAACGTGATCGAGTCCATCTTCATCGATCCGCCCGACGGGGCCATCACCGAGCGCTCGCTGCCCAGCTACCTCACGCATCCCGAGTTCTGGGACGGCCAGGGCCAGGCCGATGCGGCGGAGCCGGTGCTCGATGAGCGCCAGCGCATCCTGCAGACCCTGTCGGACACGCACTGGAACAAGGCCGCGGCCGCGCGCAACCTGCAGTGGTCGCGCGTGACGCTGTACCGCAAGATGGCGCGGCTGGAGATTCCCAACGGCGGTCACTGAGGCCTCACGCGGCCTCAGTCCGGAGCGTCGGGCGCCGTGGCGGCATCATCCCCGGCGTCTTCGTCGGACGCGTCCTGCGGTGGCTGCACGATGGGGCCGAAGGTGGCCTCGTAGTCGCCTATGCTGCGCTCGAGCAGGCTGCGAAACAGCTTGGCGTAGGCCGGCGCGGCCACGATGCGGGTGTGGACCGCGGCGCGCCCGCCGTCCGCGCCCCCGTAGTCCTGGCCGAAGTCGAACAGGAACTCGTAGGCGTTGTAGCCGACCGCGAACTGGTTGGCGTAGGCCGCGGGCTCGGGCGGCGTCTCGCGCAGCGACTGCCGCGCCGCGGGCAGGGGCCGGGCCGCGTCGTCGGTGCGGCGTTGCCGGGGCATCTGGGCCGCTCCTTCAGAGGGTCAGCATGCCGTGCAGCAGGGCCAGCACGCGATCGCGGTAGACGCCCCGGCCGTAGGCGCTGCTGCCGCTGATGCGGCGGCCCATGGTGTAGATGGAGCCGGTCTGCCCGCTCGGGTTGCGCGAGCTCGGCGTCGGCGTGGGCATGTTCATCAGCAGCGTGGCGGTGGTGCTCATGCGCCGGTAGTCGTTGCGCGTGCCGGCGTGCAGGGCCAGGCCCTTGGCCAGCATCTCCGACTGCTCGAAGATGCGGTCCCAGTCCTCGGTGCGGCTGCGCGTGCAGGCGATGTCGCTGCTGAGGCTGGCCCAGCGGCGGCAGAAGTCGCCGAGCACCGCGTTGCTGCCGCCGTAGCCCTTGATGAAGTCGACCACGCGCTTGTAGGACGATCGCCCGGTGGTCTGGATCACGCCGCGGCCGCGGAACTTGTAGAAGTCGGCCTGCATGATGAAGCCGTTGACCGCCGGGTCCTCGCCGGTGCCGAAGTCGGCCTGCGGGTACTGGCTGCCGCTCCAGGCGCCGCCGAAGTCGCTGCCGTGGCGGGCCAGCCGGTTGGCCCCGGCCAGGCTGCCGTGCGCCGCGATGTACTCGGCGTCGTCGAACAGCGAGCCGGCCGTGCGGCCGCCGCTGAGCTGGTTGTAGCTGGCCTTGAAGCGGCCGGGGCGCAGCTCGATGCGGTCGAAGAAATAGGCCAGGCCCGGGTGCCGGCCGCGTGAATCGGTGCGCCCGCCGCCGCCGCGGCCGCTGCTCTCCGGGTGCGCCCAGAGGTTGCCGCCGGTCTCGTTGATCGAGATCGCGGTGAAGGCGGCGAACTCCAGGGCGCTGATCTCGTCGCGGTCGAAGGCGGTGCGGATCTGGTTCCAGAACGCGGTGAAGCGGTCGCGCACCAGGCGGCTGGTGGCTATCGCGCCGCGCGCGCTGAACGGCGCCGAATGCGCGAGGCCGGCGTTGTACCAGTCGATGAAGCCGGCCTGGCCGCCGCGCTGGAAGAAGGCCTCGATCTGCGCCGCGTTGCGCAGGCGGATGGCCGCCAGGCGGTCGACCTCGGCCTGCGTGAGTTCCGTGGTGGTCGCCGTGCGTGGGGGCGTCCCGAAGCTGACTGCCGGCGAGGGCGACGGAGCAGTCGTGGTGGGTAGCGTGGCCTGCAGCGCCTCGGCGATGGCGCTAGCAACCGGCCACGGGTATTCGCCGAAGACGAGCGCGCTCGCGGGAGAGCCCTGGACGAGGGTGGACGATTGCACGCGGAACTCCTTGCTTGTGTACCCGAAGGCCTACGCGACGACCGGCCCGCCGCTGCCCGACGGGATCATCCCGGGCAGGGGACCCGGCGGCGGTGCCGGCGTCGCGGCCACGGGGGCCGGTGCGCAAGCCGTCTGGCAGTAATCGAAGTGATGCGGGTCGGTCGGGTTGAAACTGGCGCCCCAGCGGAAATTGAATGCCTCGAAGATCGCGACGACGCGCGGGTCCATGCTCCCGAAGGCACGCGCCGCGACGTTGTCGACGTTCTCGGGATAGTTGATGTCGATGGCCATCCCCATCCCGTGATCCGATAGCGTGCGCGCCGAGCGTGCGGCCGCGATCACCGCAGTGCGAGCCGTCGCGGTGGCAAGGTTGTTGATCCTGTTGACCGTGTCCGCATTGGGCGCAGAGAAAGGCGCCACCGCGATCTGGCTGCCGCCCACGTTCACGACGACACGCGGGTTGTGCTTCACGCCGCGGAAGCAGGTCGAGCCCTCGGTCTCGTAGATGAGATCGTTCCAGCCGAGCTCGCGGATGGCGCGGAAGAGCGCCGTGCACACGGGGTGGATCTGGTTGAGCAGCGTGAGCCTGCGGACGATATTAGCGCTGCCTGCCAGGGCCGGAAAGCCCTCCACGAGCTCGAGACCCTGGAGGTTCAGCGCACCGAAGGTGCCCGCAGGGATGTGGGGATTGCCGTTGTCGCACCGGCGCAGCGACGCCGCGTTCTGCAAGCCTGAGAGCGTGACCTGCGCGGCGCCCGCGGGGATAGGTGCGTGTGCCGCGTCGGTGTCCGCCAGGCGCTGGCGCCAAGCGGCGTTGAAGGCTGTGCGCGTCGCGGCCGTGTTGACGTGAGCCGGCACCGTCAAAAGACTCGCGTACAGGGGAAGCCCCGGCTGCGCGGCGTTCACTTCCGCGTCCCATTGCCGGCCGGCGAGCCCGGTCCGCCACGACTGGTAGCGTGCGTTCCAGTTGCCCGCGGGCATTACCGTGTCGATGAAACCCAGGCGCATGATAAGTTGCCGCACCTCGGCGCCGACCGCCGGGATGGGATTCGGCACAGCCGTCACGAAGTCGGGCGCCGGCGGTATCCACCAGCGCTGGCCCGTCGCGTTTTCGACCGACTGCCGCAAGTTCGACGTCATCGCCCAGCCCAGGCATTCGAGCACGAAGGCCTCGGCGGCCGAGGGCGCGCGCCGCGCGAGTTCGCGGAAATGTCCCACGACATGGATGAGCAGGCGCGGCACGAGCATAGCGTTCGCTCTGGCGCCGTGCTGGACGATGAAGGCGGGCGACCAGCGCAGGCGGGCGAAAAGTTCGGTGAGCGCGCTCGCGCCGAAAGCCGCGGCTATAGGTGTGAGGCCGCCGCGCGAAATCTGTCCCCGCTGCGCTGCGTCCAGCCCCGCGGCCGTCAGCGCGGTGTCGATCGCCGCCGCGGCATTCGTGGTGGACGCGGGCAGGAAGGACGCGGGCACGACGGTGAACCCTCCCGCGGGCGCGCGATTGAACGTGGCCTGCCGCGGGACGAACGCGCGGCCGTAGGCTCGCGGTACGGCCTGCAGCGCCCAGGCTTCGTCGCTCGCGAGTGCCGCGGATGTCGCACCCGCCGCCTGCAGAAGGCGGCGCAGCGGGCGGTAGTGGCCGTACACGTGCGTGGTGTTCACGCGCTGCCAGCCGCTGTCGGGCGCGTTGAGGTCGCCGCTGCGCTCGAGCCGCCAGCCGCGGAAGTTCTGGGCGCCGGCCTGCGCGTCGGGCACCAGGCGCCAGTAGTACACCGCGGGACCGATGTCGCTCGGGTTCGACGAGCGCGACTCGGCGGTGCAGAACCAGATGCGGTCGCCGCGCCGCTCGGCCCAGGCCAGGATGCGGATATGGCCTTGCAGCCACATGGTGTCGCCGCCGCACAGCTGGGCCGGGTCGGTCACGCGCTCGAAGCTGCCCTGGCCACCCTTGAGCGCGGCCGAGCTGGTGCTGTGCGGCGCCGCGATGCGGTCGGCCGCGGCGGCGTTGGGGAACAGGCCGATCAGCTTGTTGATCGCCTGCGACACGAAGCCCGAGCAGTCCACGCCCAGGCCGTAGTGCTGCAGGAAGCGGCGCAGGTTCTGCGCCGTGGGCTGGCGGTTCACCGTGGCGTCGGCCTGCAGCAGGCCGGCGGCGTCGGCCGCCTGCAGCAGCTCGCGCAGCATCTCGGGCGTGGACTTGCCGATGCGCGCGTGCGCGAAGCGCGACTCGGCTATCAGCGCACGCAGCGCGGTCGGCGCGGCGGCGCGGTGCTCGCCGGCGATGCGGTGGCGCTCGCGCGTGGCGGCGGCCGAGCTCGCGTGGGCGTTCATGAAATAGGGCGGATGCACGCGCACGGTCTGCGAGCCTATGCGCACCGGGATGCCCATGAACTGCGCGAGAAAGCCCTCGACCGTGGTGCGCAGGCGTTCGTCCCAGCTGCTGCCGTAGCCCAGCGCGCCGCTGGCCCAGCCGGCCTGGTCGCCCCAGGCCAGGCCCAGCGGGTCCTCGCTGGACCAGGCCTGGGCGCGCGCGCTGACGGCGCGGCCGCTGCGGTCCAGCGTGTAGCGCGGCTCGGCGATCGCTCCCTCAGCCGCGATCAGCAGGCTGAGGTTGGGGTCGCGCAGCACCTCGGCCACGCGCCGCTCGGCGCCGTCGAGCTTCATGGTCGGCCAGACCAGGCGCACGCCGTGGCTGTAGTCGACGAAGCTGGGCTCGTGGGCGAACGAGGGGTGGCCGCGCAGCACCTGGCCGCCGCTGCGCGGCGCCTGGATGGGCACGCCGGCGGCGGTGTAGGCGCCGTAGAAGGCCAGCTTGGCGCGCGGCGGCCCGAGCTCGCCGGTCTGCTTGTTGCGCGCGCGGTGCATGTAGTTGTTGCTGATGACGATCTCTTTCTTGTGCCCGGCCGTCAGGATGGTGGGTGGGCGCCGCAGCTGACCGTCGATTTGCTGGCTGTGCCAGAGGTAGCTGCTGGAGGCGTCCTGCAGGTGGGCGCGCGGCGTGCCGGCGTAGTTGCCGGGAATGAAGGCCAGCTTGGTCGGCGCGGCCTGGTAGATCTGCTCGACCATGCGCGCCGTGGGCAGCAGGCAGTCGAAGCTGTCGGCGATGCGCTGCGCGGTCACCGGGTCCATGGGGATGCGCACGGCATCGCTCTCGCTGCCTATGGCCAGCAGGTCGGGCGTCACGTAGAACTCGAACTCGTGGCGCTGGCCGGCGCGGTCGGTGCCGCTGGTGCGCACGGTGTGAAAAGTCAGCAGCGAGGCCGGGATGTTGCCCGCGCGCAGCTGCTCGAAGATGCGGTTTTCGCGCTCCACGCCCTTGCGCTCGCCCAGGCTGGCGATGAAGGCCGCGCCGCCGGGCGCGTCGGCGGCGCGCTCGCGCGTCACCAGCACCGGCACCGTGACGTCCTGGGCCTCGGCCTCCCAGGCGGATTGCTGCGCCTGCTCGTCCACCGCCTCCTCGGCCATGTCGTCCCATGCCTCGGCGAAGCCGTGCGCGCGTGCGCCGGGCGCGGCCAGGTCCTGGGCCTCGGGCGCCAGGTCGTTGCCCGGGTCGGCCAGCAGGCGGCCGCCGAAGCTGCGCGGCACCAGGTTGTGGCCGACCTGGGCCGGCCGCGCCACCTTCTGCGCGCGGTAGTGCTTGCGCAGCAGCTCGCGCAGGCCCGCGTCGGGCACCAGGGCCTGCAGGCGCTCGCGCACGAAGGCGTCGGCTGCGCGCGCCGCGGCGGCCGTGCCGCTGCCGTCGATGAAGCAGATGCGCAGGTGGCTGCCCTGGCTCTGCAGGTAGCGCCGGCGCGCGGCCTCGTCGGCGAGGTTGGCCAGCGCCGCGGCGTCGCGCGCGATCGCGGCCTCGATCCAGCCCTGGCGCTGGGTCAGCGTGGGCTGGCCGCCGTAGGTGGCGTCGAAGTACTGGAAGCCGTGCACGCGCGCCTGGTCGCCGATCGCGCGCATCAGCTTGGTGAGCGCCGCGCCGCCGCCCGAGTGGCCGCTCAGGATCAGGCGGCCGCGCGTGAGGCGCCCGCCGCCGGTCTCGCGCGCCCAGGCGGCCAGCGCCTCGTCGACGAAGGCGTCGAGCTCGGCGGCGGTGGAGATGGCGGGAAAGTCGAAGCCGTCGACGCCGGCCATGCGCGAGCGGAAGGCGTGGCCGTGCGGCACCAGGCCCAGGGTGGGGCGGCCGACGCCCGGGCGGTCCAGGTCCAGGCCGCTGGCCGCGGCCTTGGCCGCCAGCCGCATCTGGTTGTGGCCCTGGTAGCCGTGGAAGTGCAGCACCATGTCGACCGGGCCGCTGTAGCCGGCTGCGATGCGCGCCCAGCGCAGCACGCAGTTGGGGCCGGACAGGTCGTAGGCGAAGCCGGCGGCGCGGTGCGCGCGCAGGCTGGGCAGGTGCACGGTCCGCTCGCCCGACTCGGCCACCTGGAAGGCCGAGATACCGGGCGGGCTGTCGCCGAACACCAGCGCGCTCGCCGGGGTGGCTGGGACCAGGTTGGGGTTGTGCAGGCGCATGGCGGTCTCCTTGCGTGGAACTCCTAGGCGGCCGGCGCGGGCGCCTTTGCGCCCTCGCCGCCATGGCTGTTGACCGGCGTGTTGGCCGCCGGGTTGGGCGTGTTGCCCATGATCATCGACATCAGCTCCGGCTTGGCGAAGCGCTCCATGGGGAAGTAGTCGCTCTTGAACTTGAGGTCCACCTCGCCCGTGAGGTCGGCGTGCACGTCGATCGCGTCGCTGCTGTTGGCCTTCTTGGATGAGACATAGGCCACGCTGGTGGTGGACTCGCCGCCGGGGCCGCCGAGGAAGCTGGCGATGCCGCCGCCGAAGCTGACGCGGCTCTGGTGCCTGGCGTCGAACTGGCTGGCGCTCTCGGCCTGGCCCAGGTCCTGGGCGTTGATCTGGAAGCCCATGCGCGCGTAGATGCGGCCGCTGGTGATCACGATGCGGTTGATGCCCATCAGCATCATGGTCGACAGCATCTGGTGGCGGCCCTTGGCCAGGTAGCGGCGCGCCGCCGGCACCAGCTTTTCCTCGGCCGCCTCGTCGGACAGGTCCACCTCCTCGGTCAGGCCCAGGCTGCCGCGGAAGTCGGGCCGGGCGGCGCTGTCGGCGCCATCGCGCACCCGCACGCGCGCGCCCTCGCCGCCGGCCTCGATCTTGAACACGCTGGGGTAGGCATTGACCAGCCAGTCGCGCGCGTTGTTGTCGCTGATGTTGTCGGCCATGAACTGGTCGACGGTCTTGGCCACGTTGGCCAGCAGGGTGCCGTAGGCCTCCATCTGCTGGATGCTGGCGTTGACGATGGCCTGGAAGGTGCCCTTGATCAGGTCGGCCACGAAGGTGGGGAAGGCGATGGCGTTGAGCGTGTCGCGCGTGATGCGGCCCACCTGCGAGGCGGCGCGGGTCTGGAAATGCTCCTGCGCCGGGCCCTCGGCCAGCGCGGCGGCGGGCAAGGCGGCCGGCGCGGCCGGCCCCGGGCTCTCGGGCAGCGCCAGGGTCTCGCGCTGGCGCACCACCGGGGTCTGGCCCAGGACCTTCGACTGGGTCCATTCCTCGTGCACCAGGGCCGCGGTGTAGGCGGCGATCTTCTCCAGGTCGCGCCCCATGGTCTCGCGCCGGCCGGCCGGCATGCCGTGGAAGGCGGGGCTGGACTCGAGCAGGGCGCGCACCTGGGCGTGGACCAGGCGCGACACGGGCGGCGTGATGCGCATGCCCTGGGCTTGCGGCGCCGTGTCGAAGGGGCCGGGCAGCGTGGAGGCCGCGGCGTTCAATGGACGGTCCATGGCAGTCCTTTCGCGGCAGCGGGCTCCGCCAGCGCGGCGGCGCCCTCGGCTTCGGGTTCGTGGTCGGCGCCGCCCTCGGGCGCGGCGGGGGTTTCGCCGGCACCAGCCCCTGCGCCCGCGCCGGGCGAGCCTTCCGGGACGGCGGGGGGGCCAGCCGAGGCGTCAGGGCTGCCACCCTCGGGTGCGGGCACGGGCTGGTTTGCAGCCGGGTCGAGGCGTCCGCGCTCGACTGGCGCCGTGGGCAGGCGCGGCTCGGGCAGGGGGGCGCCGACCGGCGTCATCGCGGGCGGGGCCTCGCGCGTGCGGCGCTGGGTGCGCGGCGAGCTGAAGCGGGCGCCGTCGCCGGCCGCCGGCGGCCCCGCCGGCGGCGGGGTGAAGGTGGGCGGCGGGTTGGCCTCCGGCACCGCGGTGTTGTTGGAGATGCTGCGCAGCGTGCCCGCCGGCGCGAAGCGCTCGACCGGGAAGTAGTCGCTCCTGAAATGCAGCTCGACCTCGCCGGTGAGGTCGGTCTCGACGTTGATCTCGGCGTCGCTGCCGGCGCGCCGGCTGCTCACATAGGCCAGCGAGGCCGAGGCTTCGACGCCCCACAGCAGGGCGTTGTAGTGGCCGCGCATCGCGACGCGCGCGTCGACGTCCTCGGCCGTGCGCTCGAAGGCGCTGTCGCTGGTGTCGATGTGAAAGCCCATGGTCGCGCGGATCTTTCCGGCCGTGACCACGATGCGGTTGATGCCCATCAGCACCATGGTCGAGAGCATCTGCAGCCGGGTCTCGGCCAGGCGGCGGCGCGCGGCGGGCAGCAGCTGGTCCTCGATCGAGGACTCGTCCAGGCTGCCGCTGACATGCAGCTCGCGCTCGAAGTCCGGCGGCGGCAGCTGGTCAGCGCCCTCGCGCGGCACCGCGCGGCCGCCGCGCAGGCTCAGGTGGCGCGGGTAGCTCTGCGCCAGCCAGCCGTGCGCCTGCTCGTCGCTGACGTTGTCGGCCATGAACTGGTCCACGGTCTTGGACACGTTGGACAGCAGCTGCGAGAAGGCCTCCATCTGCTTGATGTTGGTCTGGAAGATGGCGTCGAAGGTGCCGCGGATCAGGTCGGCCACGAAGGTGGGGAAGGCGATCGCGCGCAGGGTCTGCTGCGTGATGTTGCCGATCTGGCTGGCCGCGCGCGGCGAGAAGTCGTTGGCCTGGGCCTGCGCCAGCGGGGGCGCGGGGCGGGGCGGCGCACTGACCGGCCGGGTGGTGCGGGTCTCCTTGAGCACCGGGGTCTGGCCCAGCCTGTGCGACTGCCAGTAGATGTCGCGCAGGCATTCGGCCGCGTAGCCGGCCACGCGCGTGAGCCGGTCCTCCAGCGTGACGCGTTCGGCCTCGGCCAGCTGGTGGTAGGAGGGCGTGGCCTCGAGCAGGCTGCGCACCTGGGTGCGCACCAGGTTCTCGGTGGCGGGCGTGGGGCGTATGCCCTGCGGGTCGGGCGGCGTGGCGAAGGCGCCGCTCAGCGCCAGGGCGCGCGGGTCGGCGGCCGGCGGCGCAGCGAGGG
>NZ_SCMM01000061.1:0-24651 GCF_005503345.1 Ramlibacter sp. 2FC | reverse complement strand
CCCGAAACCCATGGACTACCCCGGAAACCTCTTCGTCGTCGCAGCGCCCAGCGGGGCTGGCAAATCCAGCCTGGTCAAGGCACTCATGGAGCTGGACTCGGGGGTCCAGCCCTCGGTGTCGCACACCACGCGCGCCCCGCGCGGCCAGGAAAAGCACGGCCGCGAGTACTTTTTCGTCTCGCAGCAGGAATTCGACGCCATGGTGCTGGCCGACGCCTTCGTCGAATGGGCCCATGTGCACGGCAACCGCTATGGCACCTCCAAGAAGGCGATCGAGGACCGCATCGCCAAGGGCGCGGACGTGGTGCTCGAGATCGACTACCAGGGCGCGCTGCAGATCAAGAAGGTGTTCGCCAACGCGGTGCTGATCTTCATCCTGCCGCCGAGCTGGGAAGAGCTGCGCGCCCGGCTGGAACGCCGCGGCGAGGACGCGGCCGACGTGATCGACCTGCGCCTGCAAAATGCCGCCCTGGAGCTGGCCCAGGCCAAGGAGTTCGATTTCGTTATAATCAACGAGTTATTTGAACGGGCCTTGTTCGACCTCAAAGCGATCGTCCATGCCCAGCGGCTCAAATACGCCGCCCTGCGCCGCGCCCGCGCCGACACCTTCAAAGCCCTCAACATCGCCTAGTGCCCATCGGAGAACTTCATGGCCCGCATCACCGTTGAAGACTGCCTGCAGAAAATCCCCAACCGCTTCCAGCTGGTGCTGGCCGCCACCTACCGCGCCCGCATGCTGAGCCAGGGCCACGCGCCCAAGATCGAGAGCCGCAACAAGCCCGCCGTGACCGCCCTGCGCGAGATCGCCGCCGGCAAGGTGGGCTTGGAAATGCTCAAGAAAGTGCCCTGAGGCCGGCTGGCCCCCCGCGCTTTCCCTAAAGCACCGCGCGCGGTGCTTTTTTCTTGCCCAAGGCGCCCCGCCGCCGTCCGCGCTACATTTACGGGATGAGCGCGGTGATCCCTCCCCTGTCAAGCCCTGCCGCCGGCAGCCGCGCGCCCAGCGCCAGCCCGGCCGCGGCGGCCAACGCGGCGGCGGCCAGCTTCGCCGCGCTGACAGACCGCCTCGGCTACCTGGACGCTGCCGACATCGAGCAGGTGCGGCGCGCCTACCGCTTCGCCGACGAGGCCCACCTGGGCCAGCTGCGCCACAGCGGCGAGCCCTACATCACCCACCCGATCGCCGTGGCCGTGCAGTGCACCGAGTGGAAGCTCGACGCCCAGGCCCTGATGGCCGCGCTGCTGCACGACGCGATCGAGGACTGCGGCGTCACCAAGGCCGAGCTGATCGAACGCTTCGGCGCCCCGGTGGCCGAGCTGGTCGACGGCCTCACCAAGCTCGACAAGCTGCAGTTCAACACGCGCGAGGAAAGCCAGGCCGAGTCCTTCCGCAAGATGCTGCTCGCGATGGCGCGCGACGTGCGCGTGATCCTGATCAAGCTGGCCGATCGCACGCACAACATGCGCACGCTGTCGGACATGCCGCGCAGCAAATGGGCGCGCATCTCGGCCGAGACGCTGGAGATCTACGCGCCGATCGCGCACCGGCTGGGCCTGAACCAGATCTACCGCGAGCTGCAGGACCTCTCGTTCCGCCACCTGCGCCCCTGGCGCTACGGGGTGCTGGCCAAGGCGGTGGAGCGTGCGCGCAATCGCCGGCGCGACCTGATCCAGAAGGTGCAGCGCGAGGTCGAGGCCGCCTTTGCCGCCGCCGGCATGAAGGTGCGCATCGCCGGGCGCGAGAAGACGCTCTACTCGATCTACCGCAAGATGGACGAGAAGCACCTGAGCTTCGCCCAGGTCACGGACATGTACGGCTTTCGCGTCATCGTGCCCCAGGTGGTCGAGTGCTACACGGCGCTGGGCGTGCTGCACCAGCTCTACAAGCCGGTGCCGGGCAGGTTCAAGGACCACATCGCGATCGCCAAGCTCAACGGCTACCAGTCGCTGCACACCACGCTGGTGGGGCCGGCCGGCGTGAACGTCGAGTTCCAGATGCGCACCGAGGCCATGCACGTGGTGGCCGAGTCGGGCGTGGCCGCGCACTGGCTCTACAAGGCCGACGACCCGCACAGCGCCAACGCCGACCGGCTGGGCGCCAAATGGCTGCAGTCGCTGCTCGACATCCAGAACGAGACGCGCGACGCCGCCGAGTTCTGGGACCATGTCAAGGTCGACCTGTTCCCCGACGCGGTCTACGTGTTCACCCCAAAGAGCCAGATCATGGCCCTGCCGCGCGGCGCCACGGTGGTGGACTTCGCCTACGCGATCCACAGCAACATCGGCGACCGCACGGTGGCCGCGAAGATCAACGGCGAGCAGGTGCCGCTGCGCACCGAGCTGCGCAACGGCGACGTGGTGGAGGTGATCACCGCCCCGGTGTCCACGCCCAACCCGGCCTGGCTGGGCTTCGTGCGCACCGGGAGGGCGCGCTCCAAGATCCGCCATCACCTCAAGACCCTGGCCCAGACCGAATCGCAGGAGCTCGGCGAAAAGCTGCTGACCCAGGCCCTGCGCGCCGAAGGCATGGAAAAGCTGCCCGACGACGAGCCGGCCTACCAGCCGATCTGGGACAAGCTGCTGCGCTTCACCGGCAGCAAGAGCCGCGCCGAGCTGCTGACCGACATTGGCCTGGGCAAGCGCATCGCCAGCATCGTGGCCAAGCGGCTGATGACCCTGCTGTCGGAAAGCGGCGAGAAGCCCGACGCCCTGCTGATGACGCGCGAGCGCTACATGGCGCACGAGACCGTGTCGCAGGGCGCCGTCACGCTGGACGGCAGCGAGAACGCCTCGGTCAAGTACGCGAGCTGCTGCCGCCCGGTGCCCGGCGAGGCCATCGTCGGCTACCTGGGCCGCGGCGAAGGCCTGGTGGTGCATGCCGACGGCTGCGCGGTGGCGCGCAAGCTGCAGAACAAGGACAGCGAGCGCTTCATCACGGTGGAATGGGCCGACGAGCCGGTCCGCCCCTTCGAGACCGGCGTGGTCATCACCGTGGCCAATGGCAAGGGCGTGCTGGCCCGCGTGGCGGCGGCGCTGGCCTCGGCCGAGGCCGACATCGTGCATGTGGACATGAACGACGAGTCCAACCAGGACGCCGCCGACCTGCGCTTCGTGATCGCGGTGCGCGACCGCATCCACCTCGACCAGGTGCTGCGCAACCTGCGGCGCACCCCCTCGGTGCTGCGCGCGGCGCGCGCCCTGCCCACGGGTTGATCAGGCCCGTTCGGCCGGGACCGGGTAGGCGACCTCGACCACCTCGATCTCCTGCACGCCCGAGGGCGTGACCAGCTTGAGCTGGTCGCCCACGCGCGCCTTGAGCAGGGTGCGCGCGATCGGCGAGATCCAGCTGACCTCGCCGCGCGCGCTGTCGGCCTCGTCTATGCCCAGGATGGTCACGCTGCGCTCGGCGCCCGCGGCGTCGGCGTAGGTCACGCGCGCCCCGAAGAAGACCTGCTCGTTGCCGTGGTGCAGGCTGGGGTCCGTGACCTCGGCGATCTCCAGCCGCTTGGTCAGGAAGCGTATGCGCCGGTCGATCTCGCGCAGGCGCTTCTTGCCATACAGGTAGTCGCCATTCTCCGAGCGGTCGCCGTTGCTGGCCGCCCAGTGCACCACGTCGACCACCTTGGGGCGCTCGTTGTCTATCAGGTCCAGCAATTCGGCGCGCAGGCGCGCGTAGCCCTGCGGCGTGATGTAGTTCTTGCCGCCCGCCGGCAGGGCTGGCAGGGCGACCTCGTCGTCCTCTTGGGTCTCGGCTTCCCGGGTGAATGCCTTGCTCATGGTGATCTCTGCAACCCGGGCATGGTACACAAGCGGCAAAGCCCCTGCCCTGCGTCGGCACAGGTCCTAGTCGAGCTGCACGACGAAGCTGACACTGCCGCTGGCGCCGGGGTGCACGGCGCCCACGATGCGCCACTCGACGCGGCCCCGGCCCCCCGCATCCGGCTGCGCCGCGACCGTGCAGGCCGAGGCCTGCGCCGGCAGCGCGCCGCAGGCGGCCGCGACAAAGCGGGTGTGGGCCGGCGTCAGGTCGAAGATGCGCAGGTCGGTCAGCGCGCCGGCGCCATCGTTGCGGTAGCCTATCGTGTAGCTGATGGTCTCGCCCGGCTGGGCGGCGCTGCGGTCGGCGCGCTTGCTCAGCCGCAGCGCCGCGTCGCCGCCGGCCCCGACCGTGGTGAGGTCTTCCTGGGTCAACACGAAATCGATCGGCGCCTGCGCCCCCTGGTGGCGGAACGAGGCGGCAAGGCTCAGCCGGTGCTGCGCGCCAAAGGGCGCGTTGCCGGGCACGAAGACCTTGGCCAGCACGCACAGCGCTTCGTCGGGCGCAAGACCCAGCTCGGCCGGCAGCAAGTCCTCGTCCGGGTCCAGCGCGCCGCTGCAGTCGGCATCGCGGTAGAGCAGCGTATTCCAGCCGGGCCATTCGGGCGAGGCGAGCGCCGTCGCGCCCAGGGCCAGGCTGCCGCGGCTGCCGGCGACGAAGCGGTGCGGGTAGAACAGCACGCTGCCGGGCAGCGCGCCCTGCCGGCCATCGGGCCCGAAGCGGCCGACCGGCACGTCGCCGAAATGCAGGCCGGCGTAGTCCGTGCCGGCCGTGGCGCTGAAGCTCAGGCTGTCTGCGCCATGGTCGTAGCTGCCGCCGCTGGTACCCGCATCGGCGCCGGTGGACAGGTGGCCGGCCAGGTTGGTCTGCACGATCTTCACGGCGCCTGCGGCGCTGGCGGGCAGCCACAGCACCCAGCGGCCATCGGCGGCGCTGCGCGTGCCGTCGTGGCGCGTGGTGCCCGCGGCATCGGTCAGCTGCAGCGCAGCGCCGGCCAGGCCCGGCTCGTCGCCGTCGCGGCGGCCGTCGTGCGGCGAGGCGCCGCTGTCGCGGAACACGCTGCCGCTGATGCGGCTGCCGGGATAGAGGCCGAAGTCCTGCCCCTCCAGGTCGCGCTCGCCCATCTCGAGCTCGGCGCGGCGCAGCTGGCGCGGCTCGGTCGGCAGCCAGCCGGGCGGCGGCAGTGCAGCCGACGAGGCGGGGTCGGCGTCGCGGGCGATCCAGAGCTCGTAGCGGCCCGGCGCAAGCGCGGGGAAGCGGTAGGCACCGTCCGCCGCATCCACCGCCACCACCTGCTGCGCCGGCCCGCTGGCGTCGCCGGCCCGGCGCAGCTTGGCGTAGTGCGCATGGCCGGTCGCGCCCTCGCCCGCCGCGCGCCGGCCATCGTGGTCGGCGTCATGGTAGACATGGCCCGACAACACGCAGGCGCCGTAGAGGCCGTCCACCGTCACGTCCATCTCGCCGAGCCCGATGCCGAACATCTGCAGCGCGGGGTCCAGCGCCTGCGTCACCAAGGTCTGCACGAGCGGCGCGAGACTGTCGCGCAGCACCGGCGCCAGCGCGTCCTGCACCTGCGGGTCCGCCGCGCCGAGGCCGGGATTGGTGCGCAGCGCCAGCGAGCTCATCAGCTCGGCGACCATCCCCGAGGCGAAGCCGGCATCGGCGCGCGCGGTCTGCGTCTCGGGGAAGGGGCCGTTGAAGACCAGCAGCGCGGCCTGGCTCGCCTGTCCCTGGGCGTGGCCGCGCGCCTCGACGGCCGTGGTGGTGCTCTGCCCGGCGGCATCGGTGATCGTCAGTTCTCCGACGGGCGCGAAGTCGAGGTCGGTGGCCGGATCGATGGCACGGCCCGGGTCGTTGAACAAGGCCTGCGCAATGCGGCCGAGGTAGAGCGAGGCCAGGCCCGGCGTGGCCTGCACGGTCACGCTGCGCGCCAGCGCGTCCACCGCCGCGATCACGCCGCTGCCGCGCGCCACCTCGCCGTAGAGCGTGAGCCGGCTGAGCGTGAGCTGGGCACCGGCGATGCCGGGCACGGCCGTCAGGGCAGAGACGTCGGGACTGCTCGGCACCAGGTCGACCTCGAGCTGGTAGCGCATCGCCGCCGAGTGGAACTGCGTGCCGGCCGGGCCGCAGGCGAACACCGGCGGCTCGGTGGCCTGCGCCGACAGGCGAACCGCCTGCACCATACCCGACAGGCCCAGCGATTCGCCGCTGAGCGTGACCGGCTCGCGCGCGGCCGCCAGGCCTTCGGCGTTGTACAGCTGCACCAGGCCGGTCACGAAGTCCAGCGTGCGCAGCGACTGGGCATCGTAGGCCGCGCCGCCGCCCTCGATCAGCTCGGCCAGCCGCAGCGTGCCGGCGAGGCTGTCGAACTGCGCCGCCAGCGCGTCCAGCGCCGCGGCGGCGGCGCCGCGCCCCTGCGCGCGCGCATCGGCCGCCATGGCACTGGCGATCTGCGACAGCGTGGCGCCGCCGGCCAGCGCCTGCTCGCGCCCGGCCACGCCCATCTCGGCCGCCAGCGCGTCGAGGAAGCTGCCGAGGTTGGTGCCGCCCTCGGCGAGCGCATTCCAGTCGGCCACCGACAGCGCCAGCGTCGACCCGGTGAGCTGGGACAGCAGGCCGCTGTACAGCGTCGCCTGGCTGGAATCCATGCTGGCCAGGCGCGGGCCCGAGGACACGCAGGCGCCGCTGCCGCAGGCGGCCTGCGCCGGAGCGGCGAGCAGGCACAGCAGGACCAGGCCGAGGAGGCGATGCAGCAGTTTCATTCGGGCAGGACTCCGGCCAGCAGGGTTTCGTCGAACTTGAAGCGCAGGCGCAGGTAGGCGCCGCGGCGCAGCGGCTGGCCGCCCGACAGGTCCGCGTCGCGCAGGTCCAGCCAGTTGAAGCCGCCGGACAGCCAGAGGCTGGGCGCGATCCGGTAGCCGATTTCGGCGTTCAGGCCCGCCGCCGGCCCCGCGGCTTGGCTGTCGACCAGGACGCGCGCGCCCAGGCCCAGGTCCCAGCGCGCATCGAGTTCGTGCCGCCATCGCACGGCGGCCAGCTGCGCCGTGCCGCGGCTGGCGAGGCCGGCCGAGCGGTCGCTGCCGCGCTTGATCGCATGGCGCCAGCTCCATTCCTCGCGCGGATCGGGCTTGAAGTTGGCGTGCAGAGACACCAGATGCGCGCTGCGCCGCGCGTTCGGTCCCTCGTCGAGCTGCCAGCCGTAGCGCGCCAGCGCCAGCCAGCGGCCGGCCGGCTCGCGCCAGGCCAGGCCGCCCTGCAGGCGCTCGCGCCGCGGCCCGGTGCTGCCGTCCCTGGGCTGCACCTGGTCGAGGCTGGCCCTGCCGAGCAGGCGCCAGCTTTCGTCGAGCTTCCAGGCCAGGCCCGCGCTGCCGAACCAGCTCTGGTGCAGCGGCGCGTCGCGCCATTCCAGGCGGCCGTTCAGCGTCAGGCCGGGCCTGGCCGTCCATTGCGCGCTGCCGCTCAGCGCCAGCACCTCGTTGCGGCTGCTGCCTTCCAAGCCCTTGACGCGCTCGAAGCCGCCGCCGACGCGCAAGCCCTCGGCCACGGTCCAGAGCTTGCGCAGGCCGATGGCGGCCTCGGCCCCCTCCTGCCCGCCCCAGTCGCGGCCGCGGAACTCGCCGAACAGGCGCAGCCCCTGGCCATCGTCGCGCTCGAAGCCGAGCACGCTGCTGCGGCGCTGCTGGGTCTCGTTGAGCCCGTAGATGCCGCTGAACGAGTTGATGAATTCGTGGCGCGCATAGAGCCGGCCGCGGTCGGCCAGGCGCATTTCGCCGCCGACGGCGCGCATCGCGCCGCTGCCGGCCACCGCCTGCTCGGCCTCGCCGTAGACCGAGACCGCCGGCCAGCCCGGCAGCGGCGAGGACAGGCGGGCGCGCAGGCTGGTGAAGTCGGCGCCGCCTACGCTGCCCGGCTGGGCCGGCGCGGCCGTCTCCTGCGCCACGCGCAGGCCGCCTTCGACGCGCAGGCCGCCGCCGAGGTCGTGCTCGGCCGATGCGCGCAGGCCCGTGCGGCGCGCGCCACTGGCGGTATCGGCGCTGCGCAGGGCTTCGGCGCTGAGCCGCGTGCGCGCGTCCAGGGCGTAGCTGGCCTGGGCGCTCGCCTCTTCGCGGCCGCGGTTCAGCGGCGCGCCGGGATTGTCGAATCCGGGTTCCGCGCGGCCGAGCATGGCCTTGGCGGCCAGCGCGCCGTCACGGTGCTCGATCTCGATGCGCGCGGCCTCGCCGCTGCCCGCCTCGCCCGGCGCCGCCTGCGCGCGATGGCTGGCGGCCAGCTCGGCCCGCAGCGTGGTCGCCGCCGCGAGCTGCCAGGCCGCGCGCAGGCCGGCCAGACGGTAGGGCGAGCGCGGGTCCTCGTCCTGGGCCAGCGAGGCGCCCAGGCGCAGGCCCGGCAGGGCCTCCAGCTCCGCGTCGCCGCCCCAGACCCAGAAGCCCGGGCCGCCCTGCTCGCTCTCGTAAGTGATGCGCAGCGACACCGGGTTCAGCTCGGCATCGAGGCTGGCCTGCGGGGCGCGCAGCAGCAGCCGGCCCGACTCGGCTTCGAGGTCGTAGTCGACGAAGGCGGTCAGCGGCGTGCTGCGCAGCACCGTGGCCGGCTGGTTGCGGTCGCGCACCAGCAGCTCGACCCGCTCGCTACCCGCCACGACGCCCGCGACGCGCAGGTAGAAGGGTCCCGAGGTGCCGGTGGCGGGCAGCTCGTCGACCACCTGGCGCGAGCGCGCCTGGCTGGCCCAGGCGTCAAACTTCAGGCCTGGCGACTCGTGGTGCTGCTTGAGGCCGGTGAGGCTGCGGCTGTAGCGCGCCAGCGCCGGGCCGCCCGGGGCGCCGCCGGGCGGCGCGGTATGGAAGTCGCCGTACAGCGCGAAGGAGGCGCCGCGGTCGACGCGCACGAACAGCCGGCCCGACGAGGCCGCCTCGAAGCCGCGCCGGGCGTCGTCGCCGTACACCGGGTAGTAGCGCTCGGACTGCACGTCGCGGAACAGGCCTTCGCGCCGCGGCTTCTCCGAGTCGTAGGCCAGCGTCAGCAGCGTCTCGCCCTTGACCTTGCCCTTGAGGAACAGCGCCGCGCGGCCGCGCAGTGCGTCGCTGCCGAAGGCTCGCAGCTCGCGCTCGAAGCCGTCGGCCTCGGTCGCCGCTTCGATCCCGCGCAGGCGCGAGAGGTCGAGCACGCCTTCGACGATGCCGGCCGCCACCAGGGGGCGCAGCGCGGGAGCCAGCGCGAGCTCCTGAGCGGCCTGCACCGTGCCGGCGCTCGCGCGCAGGGCCAGGGTGCCGGGCCGCTCCGGCGCCAGCAGGGTCAGCAGCGCCTCACCACCCTCGACGAAGGTCTGCACCTCGGCCAGCGCGGGGTCGAGGTCGTCCACCTGCCAGCGGCCGGCGCTGGCCTGCAGCGTGACGGCGCTGCGCGCGGCCACCAGCAAGCCGGCGGCGTCGAGCAGGCGCAGGCGCAGCGTCAGGGCCTGGCCGGCCACCGGCTGCTCGGGCACGCCGAGCTCCATGTGCGCCAAGGGCCCGGGCGCGGTCACGCCGACTTCCTGCTGCCCGCGCGCAATGCCGAGCTCGTCGAGCCAGCGCAGCCGCAGGCGGTTGCCGCCCGGCTGCAGGTCCACGCCGATGTATTCGAGCGCCCGCACACCACGCGCCAGGTCCTCGCTGCGCGTGCCTATGCGCGAGGCGGCGACCGGCTGGCCGTTGACGCTGAGCTCCAGCCGCCCCAGCGCGGGCCCGGCCACGCGCACCGCGGTCTGGCGGCCCGCGAGCACGGCGCCGTCATGCGGCCACAGCAGGACCGGCACGGGCTCAAGCGCCGGCAACAGGCTTGGCAGAGGGGGCAGGCGGGACGCTTGGCTCGCCGGCCGGCCGACGGCGGCAGGGCCGGAGGCCGGCGCCGCCGGCGCTGCGCCGCAGCCATGTTCCGGCCGCAAAGCGAGGTCTGCACGCCTGAGCTCGCCGTTGTGCAGATCGACGAAACGGCTGCCGGCCGGGCCGCCGCCGCGGCCTTCGGTCGCGCCGGGCGAGAAGCCCGGCGGCAGGGTCTGGGCGTCGAGCTTGAGCACATGGGTCAGCGGCAGCAGATCGTCGAAGTGGTAGCGGCCCTCGGCGTCGGTCACGGCGCTGTCGCCGGTTTCCAGCCACAGCCGCACGCCGGCCACGCCGGGCTCGCCGGCATCGGCAAGCCCATTGGCGTTGCAATCGGCGAAGACGCGGCCCAGCAGGTAGCCCTGGGCGCTGAAAACGCCCCCATCGACCTTCACGGTGGCGCTGGCCACATTGCTGCCGGCAGCCAGCGGCGGCGCGCTCGCGGCCTGCGCGCGGTTCGTCGCCGCTCCCGCCCTGGCCCAGGGCGTGACGCGCAGGCGGTAGACCAGGGTGGTGCCGGCCTGCGTGGCCAGGCTGCCGAGCGCATAGACCAGCATGCCCTCGCGCACGACGGGATCGGGTACCGGCTGCCCTTCACGCCGCGTGCTGCCGGGCACATAGGCGAAGCCGGGCGGCAGCGTGTCGCGCAGCTGCACCCCGCCCAGCGCAGCCCCGCTCGCGTTGCGCACCTCCACGGTGTAGTCGATGAAGTCGCCGCGCTCGACGCGCGCGCGCGCCGCCTGCTTGCGCACGCGCAGGCCCAGCGCCAGCGGCGCGTCGAGCGGCAGGTCGGCGCGCACGGCGCCCGTGCGCTCGTCGACGACGAAGGCCCCGCCGTAGGACGCGGCGGCGTTCACCACCCGGTCGCCCGGCTGCAGCGGCGGCGGCAGCGCCGAGGGGAAGGCGTAGCCTTCGACGGGCTCAACCTGCAGCCGGTACAGGCTGGCCGGCACCAGCGGGAAGGCGTAGCGCCCCTGGGCGTCGCTCAGGACGGAGGCCGGCGCAGGCGTGACGCCGTCCGCGGCGAACACGCGCGCCGAAGCCCCGGCCAGGCCGCCGTTGCCGGCCCCGCTCACGTCGATCAGCGTCACGCGCACGCCAGCCAGCGGCGCATTCGACTTGCTGTCGTAGACCACGCCGTAGGGATCGATCAGCACGCCGGCCTCGGTCCGGGCGGCGCCGCATCCCGCCAGCTGGCCGCTGATGCGGTCGTTGGGCCGCACGGCCAGCCAGCCGTCGCCGGAGACCGCGGCACCGCTGTCGGCCGTGGCCATGCCGCGCGCGATGCGGAACAGGCCGCTGTTGGGCGCGCTTTCGAGCGCGATGAAGGTCTCGCTGTCGCCGGTGAGCGCCGAACGCAGCGTGAGGGCGACCTGCTCGGCCACCGCCGCGTCGCGGTTGCAGGCCGCGGCATCGGCCTGCACGTACAGCGTGTCGCCGCGCGCCGCGACCGTGCTGGGCGTGGCAAAGCCGCTGTCGCGGAAGAAGCTGAGCACCGGCGGCTGCAGCGGCAGCGGCACGGTCGCGCGGTTCGACAGGCTCTCCTGCGGCCCGTCGGGGCTGCCGAAGCGCGCGACCGCCTGGTTGCTGACCACGCCGCTGGCGTTGGCCTGCACGCGCAGACCCAGCTCGAAGGCCAGGGTGTGGCCGGGCGGCAGCTGCTCGATGGCCCAGGCCACCTGGTCCACCGTGGCCGCATCGGCGGGCAGGGCACTGACGAAGCTGGCCGGCGGCTCGCCGCGCAGGTGGTAGAGCGCCATGCCGGCCGTGGCCGCGCCGCCGTCCACCTCGAGCAGCTGGGTATTGGCCGGCAGCATGTCGCCGATCAGCAGCAGCTCGCGCGCCGTGCCGTCGACCGCCACCGGCAGGCCGGTCGCTGCCGCCGAGCCGGTGTTGCTGGCGGTGATGCGGAAGCCGAGCCGCGCGCCGGGCGCGGTCTGCCGCTCCAGCGCCGCCTTCCACAGCCGCAGCGCGGCGCCTTGCGTGACCGTCACGGTGTCGGTGTTCAGCGCCTCGGCGTCCCCGGCCTGCGCGCGCAGCTGCAGGGCTATGCGCTGTTCGGGCGCCGCCGTGCCCGGCACCTGGCCGAGCAGCAGCAGATCGGCCGCGGCCCCTGCGGCCAGAACCAGCGGGTCGTCCGGGCCCAGCTCGGGCTCGCCCGCATCGGCGCGGCCGTTCGCGTTGTCGTCGCGCACGATGCGCAGCCTCGTCCCGGTCGGCGCCCCCGAAGCCGACAGGCGCACGGCCGCCTCGGCGTTGCCGGTGTTGCGCAGCCGGTGCGCCAGCGTGAACAGGCCGCCCGGCGGATGGCGCACCGACTGGTCGGCGCTCAGCGCGAGGGCCGCGACCGCCATGACCTCGACGCGCACGGTGTTGGACTCCAGGCGCGCGGCCAGTCCGGTCGCGGTGTCGACGTAGCTCAGCAGGGCGCGGTTCTCGATCAGGCTGCCCGCGGCGGGCGTCAACGCGAGCGTTTCCGAGGACATCAGAAACAGTGCCAGCGCGAACACGAAGGCCCCGAGCCCGTGCCGCCGCGCCGCGGCGCAGGCCAGGTCCATCGCGCAGTTCTTCAGGGATTGATGCGCACGCCGAAGCTGATCACCGCTTCCTGCCCCGGTGCCAGGCTGCCCAGGCTGGCCTGCACCGTGCCGCTGCCGCCGTCGGCCGGCGCGCTCACGCTGCCCGCCGTGGTCGCCGCGGGCACGGCCGCGTGGTAGCGCGTGTTCGCGGGCGTGGCATCGCTGACGACCACGTCGGTCACCGACGCCACGCCGACGTTCTTCACCACCAGCCGGTAGCGCAGGCAGGCGCCCGGCGCCGCCGCGATGCTGGTCGCGACATAGGCGCCGTCGGGCGTGCCGCTGCAGGCCGCATCCGGGGCCTGGGTCTTGGCGATGCTGACCTGGCCCGCGATCACCACCGTGGTGTCGCGCGAGGACACCACGGCCGGCGCCGCGCTGCCGTTGACCGTGCCGCTGGTGGTCGCGCTCAGCGTGGCGACATCCCGGCTGCCCGGTGCGGCCGAGGCCGGCGCATAGACCTTGACGAACAGCGTCGCCGATTCGCCGGGGTCTAGCCCGGCCTCGGTGCTCGCGCCGTTGCTGCCGCCGCTCAGGGCCGCCAGGTCGCCGACCACCGGGTCGTCGGCATCGAGCACGCCGTCGTGGTTGCGGTCCCAATAGACGGCGGAGCTGAAGCCCTCACCGCCGTTGGCGAGCGTCAGGGCCACCTGGCTGGCCACGCCGTCGCCCTCGCGCACGTTGCCGGTGTTGGCCAGCCTGTGCGTGTAGACCACCGAGCCGCCGGCATGGATTTGCGCGCTGCCGTCGGGCGTGAGCGCGAGGCTGCGCACGGTGCTCACCGTCACCGCGTCATGGATGCGGTCGGACGCGCCCGAGGTCGGCGACAGCGCACGCACATGGAAGTCGACCGTGCCCGGCGCCGCGCCCGCCGGCACGCTGAGGTCGGCGTGGACCTTCTTCGCCTGCCCGGCGCCGACCACGCCGGTCTGGGTGATGACGGCGCCGGCCTCGTCGCGGAACACCACGCTCCAGCCCTCGGGCAGGGCCTGCGTGGCAAAGCTCGCGTCGGTCGAGGCCGCGAGCGCGAAGCTGTCGGCGCTGGCACTGCCATTGGCGACGTAGTAGGTGAAGCGCGTGGTCGTGCCGGGCGCCGCGGTGTTCACGACCACCGGCTCGGCCTCGGGACCGGCGCCCGCGCCGGGCGCGCCGGCGCCGCTGCTGTCGTTCGTCAGGTCGACGCTGTTGCCGCTGATCACGCCCAGCGTGTCGGTGGCGGTCGCGCTCTGCGTGGGATCGGCGTGCGAGGTGGCCGTCTTGTCCAGCGCATAGGGCCCGCCGGTGGCGCCCGGCGGCAGTTGCAGCTTGACCACCACCGTGGTCGACGCCCCGGGCGCCAGCGGCCCGGTGTCGGGGACGCCGTCGCCGTTGGTGTCGAGCATGGGCGTCACGCCGTCGGCCTGGTAGAAGCTCATGCTGGTGCCGGCCGGGAAGCTGCTGGCACCGAAGCGCATGTCGAAGCTGTCGCTGCCGTTGCCGGTGTTGGTCAGCGTGTTCGCGAAGTTCACCGTGCCGCCCTGCGGGCTGGAGGCCACGCTCGCGCCCGACAGCGTGAGGCCGGCGGACTGCGTGACGGTGAACTGCGCGGTATTGGTCGCATAGGGTCCGACCTCGGCGCTGCCGTCGTTGTAGCGGTAGTTCGCGGTGTTGGCGGTGGCCGGGTTGGCGCCCGGCGGCAGGCCGTCATCGACCATGACCTGGAAGCGCAGCGTGCCGGTGACGCCCGCACCCACCGAGGCGATCACCGCCGTCACGCGGCGCGGCCCGCTGACGTTGTAGTCGTAGCTGATGCCGCCCTCGTCGTCGGCCGCCGTGTCGTCGGTCAGCGCGGTGCCGCCGCTCGCGCTCCAGCGCGCGCTGCCGGGCAGGTAGCTCATGCCCGAAGGCAGCAAGTCGGTCAGCGTGAGGTCTGTCGCCGCGACGTTGCCGGTGTTGGTGTAGGTCAGCGTGTAGCTGCGCGGGCCGCTGCCCGGCGCGCCGCGGCCCAGGTCTATGGCCTTGGACACCTGGATCACCGCGTTGGTGCTGACCGTGGTGGTGTCGGTGTTCGACGCGCTGGCCGCCGCATCGAAGCCGCTGGTGGCCGTGAGCACCAGGCTGTTGGTCTGGCCGCTGCTGGCCGAGACCGGCACGGTTCCGACGACGACGAAGCGGAAGGCGGCACCGGGCGCGAGCGCCGGCGTGGCCGTGACCGGCGTGGCGTTGTCGGCCACGCCATCGCCGTTGGCGTCGGCGTAGAAGCTGACGCTGGTGAAGCCGAAGCCGCCGCTTTGGGTCGCGGCGAGCGCGAAGCTGTCGCTGCCGTTGCCGGTGTTGGTCAGCGTATGGGGGTGGCTCACCTGGCCGCCCGGCGTGACGCTGCGCGCGCCGTCGGCGCTCAGCGTCAGCGCAGCGACCTGCTGCACCGTGGTCACGACGGCATTGGAGGTCACCGTGCGCTGGGTCTGCGACGAATCGGTGTAGGTCGCCGAGGCCTGGTTGCCGATCTGCGTGCCGGCCACCGGTGCGGCCCCTGCGCTGCGCGGGATTGCCAGCCAGGCTGCGGCGGCGAGCAGCAGCCAGAAGGCCATCCAGGGGCGCCAGCGCCTTGCGGGCCGGGCCGCGGCTTGGATGCGGCTCATGGCGCCCTCCCCTCGGCGGCCGTGGCCGCCTCGAGCCGGACGCGGGCGCTCACGCTCACGGCCTGTCCGGAGGCCAGGTCGCCGAGCTGCCAGCGCAGGGCACGGTAGTCCTGCGGCGGCACCAGGCGCTGCTCGCGCCGGCCGTCGGGCAGCGTCACCCAGTGCCGCAGGGGCAGCGCCTGGAATTGCCGGCCGTCGGTGCTGGCCTGCGCCATGGCGGGCAGCGCGCTGCCGGGCACGAACACCGTGCCGGCAGGAATGGGCAGCGTGGCGACCGCCTGTCGGACCGGCGCAGGCCCGGGGTTGCGGTAGTTCACGCGGTACTCGAGCAGCTCGCCCGGCCGGGCCTGCTCGGCGCTGTGCAGCAGTTCGGCGCCGCCCGTCGCGGGCAACACGCGCCGGGCCGTGAGTTCGGCCGCCAGCGCGGGTTCGTTGCCGGGCTGGGCCAGGGCCTGATGCGGTGCGAGCGCCGCAGCGGCCAGCGCCAGGCCGAGCAGAAACGGGTGGCTCATGGAGGGTTCCTCGAATTCATGAAAAGGGTCCGGTCCGGGCTCAGAGGCCGCCGGCTTCGCGCGGCATGCCGATCGCCGCGTCGACGTCGACGCGCCGATCCGGCTGCAGGCAGGCGACCAGCGCCGCACCGGCCGCCCCGGTGCAGGCCGCCGCCGCGGTGACGGGCTCGCTTTCGCCGCGCCCCTCGGCACGGATCAGCGCGGCATCGACGCCCTGCGCGACGAGGTGGTCCGCCACCGCCTGCGCGCGCCCTTCGGACAGCGCCTGGTTGTAGTGGCTAGTTCCCAGCCGGTCGGCATGGCCGACCACCCGCACCCAGTCGACCTGCCGCGCCTGCGTCAGATGGGCGGCCAACTGGTCCAGCCGCTGCCTGCCGCGTGCACGTAGCTCGGTCCGGCCGAAGTCGAACAAGGCGTCGGTTTCGACGACGACGCGCTCGATCACCAGCACGGGCTGCGGCAAGGGCTCGGCGACGGGCTGCGTCTCCACCGGCACGACCAGGACGATGACGGGCTCGGCGGCCTGTGTGAACACCTCGGGTTGGGGATCGCATTCGGGGTGGGCAGGGTGGTCAGGCGCGTCGCGCCAGACGCCGGTGCGCCAGCAGGCGCCGTCGGCGCTGCGCACCGCGCTGCCGCTGCGGTCGTGCAGGTGTCGGTCATGGGCGTGGCCGGCCGAGGCGGCCACCAACGCTGCGGCGAGCAGGAGTGTGGTGCGGGTGATGGACTTCATGTGGTTTTCCTGAGGGAGGGGACGGGGGAAGCGGCTGGCGGCGATCAACGCGCGCCTTCGGCCTGGACCAGCCGCTCGACGTGATCGAGCAGCGCGACCGGGCTGAAGGGCTTGACGAAATAACCGTCGGCGCCGGCTGCCAGGCCGGCGTCGATGTCGCTGCGCTGGCCACGCGCGCTGAGCAGCACGACATGCAGGCCGGACAGCAGGGGCTCGGCCTTGAGCCCGCGGCAGACCTCCAGCCCATTGAGGGGGCCGGGCATCATCACGTCGAGCAGCACGACCCGGGGGCGGACGCGGCGGGCCAGCGCCAGCGCTTCGGCGCCATCGACGGCTTCGTGGATCTCATGACGGTCCGGATCGAAGGTGAGGCGAACGAGTCGGCGGATTTCGCCATGGTCGTCGACGATCAGCAGGCAGGTTTTCATGGCATGAATGGTCGGATGGGGTGAAACAAAGACATCGGATACGGCGAATTGTATTTTCATTTTTATCATCTTTGTCAAATTTTCACTAATAGACACAGTTTCAGAAGTGCCATTTCGTGCAAAAATGCAGGCTTGATCCCAGCAAGACACGACTTCATGGCCCACGACGACACCCTGTACAGCACGCGCGAAGCCGCCGAACGCCTCGGCGTTTCGCTGCGCACGGTCCAGCTGTGGGTGGAAGGCGGCGTGCTGCGCGCCTGGAAGACGGCCGGCGGCCATCGCCGCATTCCGCGCGAAGCGATCGACGAGCTGCTGGCGCAGCGCCGCGCCGAGCTGCTCGGCAGCCCCTCGCCCAGCCAGTTCAAGCTGCTGGTGGTCGAGGACGAGGCCGACCTGCTGAAGCTCTACCGGCTGCAGATCGCCGCCTGGGCACTGCCCGTGACGCTGGTCACGGCGAACAACGGCTTCGACGCGCTGATCCGCATCGGCGAGCAGCGCCCCGACCTGCTGGTGACCGACCTCAACATGCCGGGCATGGACGGCTTCCGCATGATCCGCACTCTGCGCGCCAGCCCGGACTTCGCCGACATGGAAATCGTGGCCGTGACGGCGCTGGGCCGCGCGGAGATCGCCGACCGCGGCGGCCTGCCGCCCGACGTGCGCATCTTCACCAAGCCCGTGCCCTTCTCGGAACTGGAGCGCATCGTGCGCGAACGGCTGGCCCGCCCGATGCGGCGCCCCCAGCCGGCCTGAGCCACGCGCCGCCGGCCGCCGATCAGGAGGCAGCATGGTCGAACGAACCCGCGCCGAACTCGCCAAGCGCGAGCAGGAGCTGATGCGCAGCCATCGGCTGCTGGACGCCATCACCGAGATCCAGTCGCTGTTCATACGCGACGCCGAGCCGCGCCGGGTGTTCGACTCGATGCTGGACACGCTGCTGCGCGTGACCGACAGCGCCTACGGCTTCGTCGGCGAGGTGCTGCGCGAGGCCGACAGCACGCCCTACCTGAACACGCTGGCGCTCAGCAACATCGCCTGGAACGAGACGTCGCGTGCGATGTACGAGGCGCACGCGCATGGCAGCGGCATGCTGTTTCGCAACCTCGACACGCTGTTCGGCGTGTCACTGCGCAGCGGCGAGGCGGTCATCAGCAACACGCCGTCACGCGATCCGCGCAGCGGCGGCATCGCGCGCGGCCATCCTTCCCTGGACGCCTACCTGGGCCTGCCGGTGCACGCGGGCGGACAGATGGTGGGGCTGATCGGCCTGGCCAACCGGCCCGGCGGCTACGACGAGGCGCTGCTCGCCTACCTGCAACCGCTGGTGCGCAGCTGCGGCCAGATCATCGAGGCCTTCCGCAGCGATCGCGAGCGCCTGGCGGTGATGGCCGCGCTGCGGGAGAGCGAGACGCGCCACAAGGCCGTGCTCGACACAGCCGCCGACGCCATCATCACGATCGACGACCAGGGGCGCATCGAGAGCTTCAACCCGGCCGCCGAGCGCATCTTCGGCTGGAGCCGGGACGAGGCGCTGGGCGCCGACATCAAGCCGCTGCTCGAGAGCCTGGGGCTGGTCCCCGCCGACCTGATCGGCCGCGGCAGCGAGGTCGCCGCCAGGCGCAAGGACGGCAGCGCCCTTCCGATCGAGCTGACGGTGGCCGAAATCGCCCTCGTGGGAAGGCGCCTGTACAGCGTGATCGCGCGCGACATCGGCCAGCGCAAGCAGGCGCAGGCGCAATTGCAAAGGTTGACGCAGAGCCTGCGCGCCATCATCCAGCTGAGCCCGGATGGCTTCGTCGCCTTCGACGAGCGGGGCCGGCTCAGCTTCGCCAACCCGGCCTTCCTGCGCATGTGCGGCTGCGACGAGCAGGACCTGAATGGCATGAGCGAGACCGACTTCGACGCGATGCTGGCCTCGATGTGCGACGGCGAGCGTCCCTACATGCCGATCGCGGCACTCGACGACGGCGAAGGCGACATCCTCTCGCGCCAGCAGCCGCGCTTCACGGCAGCCAGGCGTTCGGTGCGCCGGCTGCGCGACGACGAAGGCCGCCATCTCGGGCGGGTGGTCTATTTCCAGGACATCACCCAGGCCGCCGAGCTCGACCGCATGAAGACCGAGTTCCTGTCCACCGCGGCCCACGAACTGCGCACGCCGATGGCCAGCATCCACGGTTTTTCGGAGCTGCTGCTCAAGCGCGATTTCGACGAGGAGACGCGCCGCGACCTGCTGCAGACCATCTACCGCCAGTCGTCCAACCTGGTGCGGCTGGTCAACGAACTGCTCGACCTGGCGCGCATCGAGGCGCGCCAGGGCAAGGACTTCCAGCTGCGGCGCCAGCCCCTGCAGCCCATCATCGACGCCACGGTGCACCACCTGATCGTGCCGGGCGACCCGCGGCCGGTCGCGCTTCAGACCGGCGGCGCGCTGCCCGAGGTGGAGGTGGACGCCGACAAGCTCGAGCAGGCCTTGCTGAACGTGCTGACCAACGCCTACAAATACTCGCCCCAGGGCGGGGCCATCGAGCTGCGCACCTGCACCCGCACGCGCGAGGGACGGCTCGAGGTCGGCATCGCCGTGCGCGACCAGGGCATAGGCATGACCCCCGAACAGTCGACGCGCATCTTCGAGCGCTTCTACCGGGCCGACGACTCGGGGGCCATCCCCGGCACGGGGCTGGGCATGTCGCTGGTCAAGGAGATCCTCGAGATTCACCAAGGCAGCGTCGAGGTCGCGTCGGCGCTCGGCCGCGGCGCCGACGTTACGCTGTGGCTGCCGGCCGCAGGCGCCGACAAGCCGCACCCACCCGCTGAGGCATAGGAGGCATAGCCGCGCCTGTAGCAGGCGCTTGCGGGGCTCGGGTCTTGCCATTAACTGATAAAAGTGATAAATTACGCAAAACTATGTTTTCGCCATTTTTATCATTTATGCGAGATGCCCATGCCCTACCTCACTGACAACCAACCCATAGACATGTCCGAGCAGCTGATGCTGCGCCGGCAATCCGCGCGCTATGCAGAGGATCTGCGCCAGCTGCGCGAGCAGCGCAATGCCGCGCGCCACGCCCTGAAGGCCTCGCGGCTCGATGCCCTGCTGCGCCTGGCGGCGGCTGTCGAGCACAAGGACAGCGATACCGGCGCGCACATCGTGCGCATGGGCCACTATTCGGCCGCGATCGCGCAAGCCATGGGCCAGCCGGCCGCCTGGTGCGAGGTGCTGCTCTATGCCAGCCGGCTGCACGACATCGGCAAGATCGCCGTGCCGGACCGCATCCTGCAAAAGGCCGGACCGCTGAGCGAAGAAGAGCGCCGGGTGATGCGCAGCCACCCGCAGATCGGCGCCTCGCTGCTCGCCGGCAGCGACAGCCCGCTGTTCGAGATGGCCGCCGAGGTGGCGCTGCAGCACCATGAACAGTTCGACGGCGCCGGCTACCCCGACGGACGGCGTGGCCAGGAGATCGCGCTGAGCGCGCGCATCGTCGCCGTGGCCGACTGCTTCGACGCGCTGACCTCGGACCGCTGCTACCGCCCGGCCATGCCGGACGAGCTGGCCTTCAGGCTGCTGCGCGAAGGCTCAGGCAGGCATTTCGACCCGGCGGTGCTGAGCGCCTTCTTCGGCGCCAGCCGACAGCTGCTCGAGTTGCGCGAGGCGATCAACGCCGGCGACATCGCTCCGCGCCCCGTGCAGGAGGCCGTGCAGTGAACATCCTGCTGCTGGACTTCGTCTCCCCACCCCACCCGGCACCCCACGCATTGCTGCTTGCCGCCGCCGCCACGCTGCTGCTGATCGCGCTACTGTGGGGGCTGCGCCGGCTCGCGCGGCGCATCACCCGGGCCATCCACGAGCGGCCCGCGCTGCAGGCCACACCGCCCCAGCAGCCCGGAACCGAACTGCTCAAGCGCCCCAATCCGCTGGCCGGCCGGCAGGTGCTGGGCGGCCTCGCAGCACTGGTGCGCGCCATGCACGGCCTGCTGGCCGCCGCGGCCCTGTGGGCCTGGGCCCTGGCCTTGTTCAGCCTGCTGCCTGGCACGCGCGAGCTGGCGCGGCTGCTGCTGGCCCATGCGCTCGACCCGCTGCGATCCGCGGGTGCCGCCATGCTCGACTACCTGCCGCGGCTGCTCTTCATCGTCACGGTGGGCTTCATCGCCTTCGCGCTGATCCGGATCACGCGCTTCGGCTTCGCCGAACTCGGCAAGCAGACGATACGGCTGCCGGGCTTCCCGGCCGAATGGGCCGCGCCGACCTACCGCATCGTTCGCTTCCTGCTCATCGCCTTCGCCGCGGTGATGGCCTTCCCCTACCTGCCGGGCGCCGGCACGCCGGCCTTCGAGGGCATCTCGATCTTCCTCGGCGTGCTGTTCTCGCTGGGCTCCAGCGGCGCGGTCTCCAACCTCGTCGCCGGCACCATCCTCACCTACACGCACGCGTTCCGCATCGGCGACCGGGTGCGCATCGCCGACACCGAGGGCGACGTGGTCGGCCGCGCCCTGCTGGCCACGCGCATACGCACCATCAAGAACGTGGACGTGACCGTGCCCAACGCCCGGGTGCTGGCCGAGCACATCTTCAACTACAGCGCCGCCGCCGAAGGCCCCGGCCTGATCCTGCACGAGCAGGTGACGATAGGCTACGACGTGCCCTGGCGCCGGGTGCACGAGCTGCTGATCGAGGCGGCGCGCCAGACCGGCCATGTGCTGCAGGACCCCGCGCCCTATGTACTGCAAAGCGGGCTCGACGATTTCTACGCCCGCTACACGATCAACGCCTACACGCGCGAGTCCAACGGCATGGCCGGCATCTATTCGGAGCTGCGCGCCAACATACAAGACACGTTCCACCGCGCCGGCATCGAGATCACCTCGGCGCATTACACCGCGCTGCGCGACGGCAGCCGCGCGGCGCGCCCGGACGCCCCGCCCGTGGGCGAGACGACGCCGCTGCGCGTTGCGCTGGTCGGGCCAACCGAGGCCCCTGCACCATGAGCGCGATCGCCCCCCTGCTGCAAGAAGCCAGCGCCGGCTGGATGCGCGAAGCGCTGGCGCATCCCATGGCCAGCCGCGTGGTCGCCGTCGCGCTCGGACTGGGACTGATCGCCCTGCTGACCCGGACCGCAAGGCGCGCGCTGGACCGGTGGATCGAGCATGACCCGGCGCGCTACCGCAGCCGCAAGCTGGTGAGTTTTGTCGGCTACCTCGCCGGCGCGCTCTACCTCGCCGTGGTGTTCGACGAGCAGCTGCGCGGCCTGGTGGTCGCGCTGGGCGTGGCCGGCGCGGGCATCGCGCTGGCGCTGCAGGAGGTGGTTGCCAGCGTGGCCGGCTGGCTCGCGATCTCCTTCGGCCGCCTGTACAAGGTGGGCGACCGCATCCGCATCGACGGCATCAGCGGCGACGTGATCGACATCGGCGTGCTGCGCACCAGCTTGATGGAGACCGGCGACTGGGTCGACGCCGACCAGTACAACGGCCGCATCGTGCGCATCGCCAACAGTGCGGCGCTGAAGCTGCCCGTGTACAACGAGTCCGGCCGCTTCCCCTTCCTGTGGGACGAGCTTCGCCTGCCGCTGCCGCAAGGCGTGGACCTGGAGAGCGTGCGCAGCGTGCTGCTGCTGGCGGCCTCGCGGGCCAGCGGCGAGCACATCGCCGCCGCGCACACCAGGCTGCGAACGCTGTCGCGCGAAGCGCTGATCGCCGACACCGAGACCCGCCCCCAGGTGCGCTTTGCGCTCAGGCGCGAGGGGCTGGAATGCACGGTGCGCTACGTGACCGCCGCGGCGCATCGCTCGGAGGTGCGCGACCGGCTGGCGACCCTGCTGCTGCGCAACCCGGGGCACGCGCGCCTGCTCGGACTGGAAAGGCTCTGACATGGCGCCCCCTCTTTCGATCGAAGCCCTGTTTCTCACCCTGGCCGCGGTCTGGCTGGCGGCCGGCCTGCTCGGCGCGCTGGCTGCGCGGCTGGGCATCCCGGCGGTGATCGGCGAGCTGGCGGCCGGCATCCTGCTCGGCCCCACGCTGCTGGGCTGGGTCACGCCCGCGCCCACCTTGACGGCGCTGGCCGAAATCGGCGTGGTGCTGCTGCTGTTCGAGGTCGGCATGGACACCGACCTGTCGCGGCTGCGGCGCAGCGGCGCGCAATCGGTGGCGGTGGCCTTGGCGGGCTTCGTGCTGCCGTTCGCGCTGGGCTTCGTCGGCGCCTACTGGCTGTTCGATCTGTCCCTCGCGACCAGCCTGTTCGTCGGCGGCGCGCTGACCGCGACCAGCATAGGCATCACGGTGCGCGTGTTCAAGGACCTGGGCCGCGACGGTTCGCCCGAGGCCCAGGTGGTGCTCGGCGCCGCCGTGCTCGACGACGTGCTGGGCGTGATCACGCTGGCGGTGCTGGCTCAGTTCGCCAGCACGGGCCAGCTCTCGGCCGCCGGCGTCGGGCGTATCGTCTTCTTCGTGCTCGCCTTCGTGCTGCTGGCGCCGCTGGCGGCCAAGCTCGCGGCCGGCCTGATCTCGGGCCTGGCGCGCCGGCACGAGGCCCCGGCGCTGCTGCTGATCCTGGTGGTGAGCGCCGTACTGGCCTTCAGCGCGCTGGCCCACGCCATGGGCGCGCCGGTGATTCTGGGCGGCTTCGCCGCCGGCCTGGCGCTGGGACGGGGCTTTCGCATCGACATTCCGCCCGGGCTGCGCCTGCCCTTCGGCGCGACGCTGCGCCGGCTGCTGGCCGCCGACCCCGGCTTCAGCCAAGCGGTCGAGACCCACACACGGCCGCTGGTCCACCTGTTCGCGCCGGTGTTCTTCGTGCTCGTGGGCGTGAGCCTGGACCTGCGCAGCGTGGCCTGGACCGACCCTAAGGTCGCCAGCCTGCTGGCCACGCTGGTCGTGCTGGCACTGGCCGGCAAATGGGCCTCCGGCTTCGTCCTGCGCCTGCCGCGGCGCCAGCAGCACGCCATCGGCCTGGCCATGGTGCCGCGCGGCGAGGTCGGGCTGATCTTCGTACAGCTCGGCGCGACCCAGGGACTGCTCGACACCACGGTGAGCGCTGCACTGCTGGCGACGGTGGCGATCACCACGCTGCTGCCGCCGTTCGCCCTTCAGGTCCTGTACCGCCTGAAGGCGCCCCGAGCGATGGGTGCCGAATGAAGCCGGGCCGCAATGCATGGCAGCGCGCCTGGTGCGAACGCCATCGCGGCGTCGACGCCGCCGCGGTGCTGCGCCGCGTGAGCGCCGAAGGGGCGATCGGCCCCCGCTACCTCTTCCTCACCCTGGCGTCCTGCGGCGTCGCCATGCTCGGCCTGCTGCAGGATTCGGGCCCCGTGGTGATAGGCGCCATGCTGATGGCGCCGCTGCTCGGGCCTATCGTGCAGTTGGGCGTCGCGCTGGCGCGCGCGGACGCGGCGATGGCGACGCGCGGCGTCCTGGCGCTGGTCGTCGGCACGGCTTCGGCGCTGGCGCTGGCGGTGCTGCTCGCCTGGCTCGCGCCCGGCGCGGCCCCCACGCGCGAGCTGCTGTCCCGCACGCAGCCCAACCTGCTCGACCTCGGCATTGCTGTGCTCTCGGGACTCGCGGGCGGCTATGCCCTGGTACGCGCCGAGGCCTCGGTCTTCGCCGGCGTCGCGATCGCCACGGCGCTGATGCCGCCTCTGGCTACCTGTGGCTGGGGCCTGGCCCACGCCGACCTGGCGACAGCAGGTGGCTCCGCCCTGCTCTTTCTCTGCAACCTGATCGGCATCGCCCTGGGCGTCGCGGTGGTCTCGGCCTGGTATGGGCTGCATGCGCCCGGCCGCTTGCCGGCGAAGCTGATGCTGGCTGTCGCTCTGCTTGCGGCCGTGTCCGCGCCGCTGTCCCTGCGTGCGGCGGCGTGAGAGCGCCGGCAGAAGCCGGCAAGATGAGGCTTTCGCCCTGCGGATGGTGCGCTTGTCGCGCAGCGACTGCGCCCCGCTGCTGCGGGTGATGAACGGGTAGCGCGACCAAAAGTCACGCAAGGCCGCGTGGCTGAGGAAGAGAGCAGGAATCGGCATAGGGGGCCTCCATGATCGGAGGCACCCCTGCCACACCACCCGGCATGCGGGTCCGCACCGGGCGGTTCGAGAGCTTGAGGTCATGACAGCCTTGGCACTCCCA
>NZ_SCMM01000060.1:0-25947 GCF_005503345.1 Ramlibacter sp. 2FC | reverse complement strand
GCAACCAGGTGAACCACGCAATCAAGGCCGGATATAAGGACGCAGCCGACTTCTTCGCAGCACAACACAAATTCTTCTTGCTATCCGGGAGGCATCCATATAAGACAAGCATGGAACTGCGACAACTCACGGCCGAGCTATCGGTCGCGCCTCAAATCCGCCCGGACGACGTACGGGACTTGGCCGAGGCCGGCTACCGGGCCCTGATCTGCAACCGCCCCGACGGCGAGGGGCCCGACCAGCCCGGCTTCCAGGAAATCGGCCGCGCCGCCCGGGCGCATGGGCTGGCGGTGCGCTATCTGCCGGCCGAGTCCGGCAAGGTCAGCGACGAGCAAGGCCGAGCCTTCGGCGCCTTGCTCGACGAGCTGCCCAAGCCCATCCTCGCCTACTGCCGCACCGGCTTGCGCTCGACCACCATGTGGGCCCTGTCGCAGGCGGGCATGTTGCCCTTGCCGCAGATCATCGAGCGCGCCAGCGCCGCCGGCTATGACCTTCGAGGCGTGGTGCGGCGCATCGTCAACGGCGGCAAGACCCCGGTCGAAGTCGCCGATGCGAGCCACGCCGTCGTGATCGTTGGCGGCGGCGCCGCCGGCATCGCGGTGGCGTCCAGTCTGCTGGCCCGCGCCCCCGACCTGGACATCGCGATGATCGACCCGGCCGACATCCATTACTACCAGCCCGGCTGGACCCTGGTCGGCGGCGGCGTGTTCGACCCGGCGACCACCGCCAGAACCATGGCCTCGGTGCTGCCGCGCGGCGTGCACTGGATCAAGTCCGCGGTGGCGGCCTTCGAGCCGGAGCGCAACGCGGTGATCCTGGACGGCTGCCGCGTCGTCAGGTACGAGCAGCTGATCGTGTGTCCCGGCCTCAAGCTGGACTGGGGCGCCGTCGAAGGCCTGGCCGAGTTCCTGGGCCGCCATGGCGTCACGTCCAACTACCGCTACGACCTCGCGCCCTACACCTGGCAGATGGTGCAGCAGCTGCAGCGCGCCGGTGGCGGCCGGGCGGTCTTCACCCAGCCGCCCATGCCGATCAAATGCGCCGGCGCGCCGCAGAAGGCCATGTACCTCTCGGCCGACCAATGGCGGCGAGCGGGTGTTCTGGACCGGGTGGACATCCAGTTCTGCAACGCCGGCGCCGTGCTGTTCGGCGTGGCCGACTATGTGCCGGCGCTGATGGACTATGTGGGGCGCTATGGCATCCACCTGAACTTCGGCGAAACGCTGGTCGCTGTCGACGGCCCCCGCCAAGTCGCGCGCTTGCGGCGCGCCCAGGCCGATGGCAGCGCGGAGGAGATCGAGCGCGGCTTCGACATGCTGCACGTCGTGCCGCCGCAGAAGGTTCCCGACTTCGTGCGCGTCAGCCCGCTGGCCGACGCGGCCGGCTGGGTCGATGTGGATCGGCACACGCTGCAGCACAAGCGCTTTCCCAACGTGTTCTCCCTGGGCGACGCAGCCAACACGCCCAATGCCAAGACTGCGGCCGCGACGCGCAAGCAGGCGCCGACGGTGGCGCACAATGTGCTGGCGCTGCGCGGCGTCGCCCGCGGCGAGGCGCGCTACGACGGCTACGGCTCCTGCCCGCTGACGGTGGAGCGCGGCAGGATCGTGCTGGCCGAGTTCACCTATGGCGGCAAGCTGGCGCCCAGCTTCCCCGGCTGGTTCATCGACGGCACCCGGCCCTCGCGCCTGGCCTGGTGGCTCAAGGAGCGCATCCTCCCGCCGCTGTACTGGCAAGGCATGCTCAAGGGCCGCGAGTGGCTGGCCCAGCCCGAGATGCAGGGCTGAGCCATGAGGCGCTGGTGGCCCAGCCTTCCCTGCCTCGAATGGGGCCGGCAGTACACGCGCGCGACGCTGGTCGGCGACGCGGTGGCGGCCCTGATCGTCACCATCATGCTGATCCCGCAAAGCCTGGCCTACGCGCTGCTGGCTGGCCTGCCGCCCGAGGTGGGCCTTTACGCCAGCGTGGCGCCGCTGCTGCTCTATGCGGTGTTCGGCAGCAGCCGCGTACTGGCCGTGGGCCCGGTGGCCGTGGTGTCGCTGATGACGGCGGCCGCGATCGGCGACCTTGCCGCGCCGGAAACGCCCGCCTACTGGCAGGTGGCCATCACCCTGGCGTTCCTGAGCGGCGCCATGCTGCTGGCCATGGGCCTGCTGCGGCTGGGCTTTCTGGCCAACTTCCTGAGCCATCCCGTGATCTCTGGCTTCATCACCGCCTCGGGCCTGTTGATCGCCGCCAGCCAGCTCAGGACGCTACTGGGTGTCAAGGCCGAGGGGCACAACCTGCCGCAGTTGCTGTGGGCGCTGGCCCAGCAGTTGCCCCGGGCGCATGGGCTCACCCTCACTGTCGGCGCGGGCTGCGTGGCCTTCCTGTTCTGGGCGCGAAAGAGCGCCACGCGCCTGCTGCTTCGCCTGGGCCTGGCGCCGCTGGCGGCCGACATGCTGGCCAAGGCGGGGCCCGTGGGCGCGATCGCGCTGACAACCGGCCTGGCCTGGGCGCTGGACTGGTCCGGCCAGGGCCTGAAGATCGTCGGCCATGTCCCGCAGGGCCTGCCGCCGCTGACATGGCCGGCCTGGGACCCGGCGCTGTGGCGGCAGCTGGCGGTGCCCGCGCTGCTGATCGGCGTCGTGGGCTTCGTGGAGTCGGTCTCGGTCGGCCAGACCCTGGCGGCCAAGCGGCGCCAGCGCATCGGGCCCGACCAGGAGCTTGTGGCCCTGGGCGCCAGCAACCTCGCGGCCGCCTTCACCGGGGGCTTTCCGGTCACGGGCGGCTTCGCGCGCTCGGTGGTGAACTTCGACGCCGGCGCCCAGACGCCCGCGGCGGGTGTGTTCACGGCCCTGGGCCTGCTGGCCGCCTCGCTGCTTCTGACACCGGCGCTGCACTACCTGCCTCAGGCCACGCTGGCCGCGACCATCGTCGTCGCCGTGCTGTCCCTGGTGGACTTCGGCATGCTGCTGCGCACCTGGCGCTACGCCAAGGCGGACTTCGCCGCGGTCGCGGCCACGCTGGGGGGTACGCTGCTGCTCGGCGTGGAGCAGGGCCTGATGGTCGGCGTGACGCTGTCGCTCGCGCTCCACCTCCATCACAGCAGCCGCCCGCACATCGCTGAGGTCGGCCTGGTACCGGGCACCGAGTATTTCAGGAACGTGCGGCGCCATGCGGTCCAGACCTCGCCGCAGCTGCTGAGCCTGCGCGTCGACGAGAGCCTGTACTTCGCCAACGCCAGGGCGCTCGAGGACCGGGTCAACGACGAGGTCGCCGCCAACCCGCAGCTGCGCCACGTGGTGCTGCAATGCTCGGCCATCAACGACATCGATGCCAGTGCGCTGGAGAGCCTGGAGGCCATCGACCACCGGCTGCGCGAGGCCGGCATCTCGCTGCACCTGTCGGAGGTCAAGGGTCCGGTGATGGACAAGCTGCAGCGCACCGAGCTGCTGCGCTACTTGGGCCGTCGCGTGTACCTCACGCATTTCCAGGCGGTCAGCGCCTTGGCGCCGGACCTGGTCCATCATCCGCTGAACTGATTGTGTCACCACTTCCCTGAAGGTCTTCTCTCTGAAACCTCAGAAAGTGGTGATATTTTCCTTCAATGGATGGATAGGGAATCATCATGACGCGACGCGGGAGAGCTCTTCCGACACTGATATGGACGCTCCCGTCAAGGGGCACGGGATTGCGATATTTGGCCAGCGACAAGGGGTGATACGGCACAAGTCTGCTGCTGCGACGATGGATCAGACTGATGTCCGTGGGTTGGTTTCCACCGTGCATCGATCCGTCATGGAATCTGCCTCGCTCTAGTGGCGCAGGTTTCCCAAGGGGTTCTGTGGATAGTTTCGGTGAGGATTCTTCCTATCGTGATCGTGCCGTATCACCTCATGCCACTGGCGGAAACTATCGTGCTGCAGGTCTGGACGCCGCCTGTTGGGCGATGGCCCAGACAAATCCAGCCAACTCCCGCGCCACCACCACGCAGACCTTGTTGTCCTGCACGCCTCGGCTGGACAGTTGCGCGAACCGCCCGCACAAGCGCACCTGGGCCTTCCACGCGTGAGTACGGATGTCCGGCGGCAGCGCCTTGCTGCGGTCACGCAACTCGTTGCTGAGGCGCGCCGGGAGACGGTAGTTCCACGCCGCCTCGGTCAGCAGGCGCCGGGTGTGAGGGTTGCCGATCTTGGTGATCGAGCCGCGGCGCACGCTGTTCCCGCTGGAATGCTCCGAGGGCACGAGTCTGAGGTAGCCCATGAGCTGGCGCGCACTGCCGAAGCGGCCGATGTCCCCGATCTCGCAGACCAAGCCGATGGCGCTGACGGTGTCAATGCCGCGCAGCGCCCGCAGTGCCGCCACGACCGGCTCGAAGCGCCAGCCTTGGACTGCCTGCTGCGGCGCAGCCGTCAGCCGCTGCACGCGCTCCTCTGCCGCTTGCACTGCCAGTTGGTACTCCGTCAGCGCGATCTGGTCTGCTGCGTGGCCAAAGCGCTGATCTGCGATCAAGCGTTGATGCATCTTGGTCCAGGACGTCTTGCCGGCATAGCGTCGGTCCTGGCGCAGCAGGAATGCCTTGAGCTGTTGGCGCGCCTTCAGCCGCATGTTGACCGCGTCTTCGCGCGCCCGCCAGAGATTGCGCCTCGTGGGCTTCGTCGGGCATCCAGATGGCCTTGAGCTCGCCCGCCCGGGAGAGTTCGGCCACCCGCGCCGGCGCCAGGATCGCGAAGAACTCGCCCGTTTTCTCTCGGCGGTAGACGACGGTGGCGGTGCAGCGCATGCGCTGTGCCAGGTCGGCGGCGGACAGCTCCTGGCCGTCCTCCCAGTTCGCGGACGGCCGGCCTTTTCGAGTGCTGGCGGCAGCAGCGGGTCGACAGCGCCCGGGAGGGCGCTGTGAATGGGCTTTATCAGACCTCAAGTTGCTCCGCGAGGTCTAGCGCGTCGTCTACCTCGATACCCAAGTAGCGCACCGTGCTCTCGAGCTTGGTATGCCCGAGTAAGATTTGGACTGCCCGGAGGTTCTTGGTCTTCTTGTAGATCATCGACGCCTTGCTGCGCCGCATGGAGTGGGTTCCGTACTCCCTTGCGTCAAGTCCGATCTGATCTACCCATCCATGCAGGATCCGCGCGTACTGGCGGGTGCCAATGTGCGGGGACCGGTGAACTCGGCTGGGGAACAGGTAATCGTCTGGGCGCAGGCCAGCCTCACGAATCCACGCCTCGACGGCTTCCCGGGTGGTTGGCGTGATTTCGAACTGGACGGGTCGCTGGGTCTTGCGCTGCATGACGATGGCCCGATTCGCGACTCTGTCACCGTGGCAGACGTCCCTCACACGGATTGCGACGAGATCGCATCCTCGAAGCTTGCTATCGAAGCCAAGGTTAAACAGCGCGAGCTCCTTAATGCGACGCTGCATCTGAAGGCAAAGCCGGATCGCCCAGATGTCCTTCGGCTTGAGCGGCGCCTTTTGTCCAACCAGCTTGCCTTTGTTCCAGGGTTCACGCCTTGCGCTCGTGGTTATTGCATCCATCATGGTCTCCTAGGAAAGAGGACGGGGTTCCGTCCATCCAGCGAGACCAAGGCCACCCCTGGCACCCACCGGATCCATGACTGCGTACCAGCGTACTGCGGATTCAGCGGGAGGTCGAACTCCCGGCCAACAGCGGTCGCAGAGCCGCTGCCCCAATATCGGGCAATCTCCCTGGTCCTCAGACGGCAGGACCTGGCGGGCGCTGCCCAGCTTGCGGAAACGAGCGAAGATCAGCCGAATCGCCTCCTGCAGGCGCAAATCCGGATCGAACCCCAGGCCGATCTCCCGATGCCACACGTAGTCAATGAGAACGCTGATGCCCAGTTCACCGCGCTGGGCTTTGGCGCGGGCTGCATCGAACATGCGCGCCCTGAGTACACCGAGCTCGAACTCGCTGATACTGCCCTTCATGCCCAGCAACAGCCGATCGTTGGGGCGACACGGGTCGTAGACGCCATCCAGGTCAATGACCCAGGCCTCGACCAAGCCGCACAGCTCCAGGAGATGGTGCCAGTCTCGACCGTTGCGGGCCAGCCGCGAGGCGTCGAAACACAACACGGCGCCGACTTCCCCGGCACAAACCCGCGGCGGCGTGCCTCTTCAACCTAGTCGTACTGCCGGCGCTGGCTCTCCAGGTTGTTCTGAACCTGCGTCTGGGTGGATTCCAACTCACGCAGCTTCGTGCCACAAGAGTGGGTTTGCGGAACGCCGAACTCCGATTTCTCGACGACTTCTGCGAACGACGGGTTCCAAGGTGGACCGGTCGTTCGACCTGAAAATCGCCACGGGCGCCTTTGGGCACGTCTCGCCCTTTGACGGTCCGATCTTCGCCGCAACATCGCCCGTCGTTTTTCGGCCGTTCCCGCGCATAAGCTGGCCGGAGCACCGCTCACACTGGACTGAGCGGTAAACCCTGCCTCAACGCCCCATCGCCCCCGCCACCTCCCGCCCCAGCTCGATCACCGCCATTGCGTAGTAGCTGCTCCAGTTGTAGCGCGTGATGGCGTAGAAGTTCTCGGTGCCGGCCACGTAGCTGGGCGGGTCCTCGCCGTTCTGCAGCTCGATCAGGGCCAGCGGGCCCGGGTGTTTCTGCGCCTCGCCGTCGAGCAGTGCGCCCTTGGCGGCGAAGCTCTCCACGCTGAAGCTGGGCAGGATGTCGGGGGCGAGCAGGGCTTCCTTGTCCAGGCGGCCCTCGTCGAAGCGCACCGGGTAGTGGGTGGGCATGCCGGGCTGCCAGTTGAAGGCCTTGAAGTAGCTGGCGACCGAGCCGATGGCGTCGGCCGCGCTGCCGAACAGGTCGATGCGGCCGTCGCCGTCGAAGTCGACCGCGTAGCGCACCCAGCTGGTGGGCATGAACTGCGGCATGCCCATGGCGCCGGCGTAGCTGCCGCGCGGCGCCAGCGGGTCCATGCCGCTGCGGTGGCTGAGGCTGAGGAACTGCTCGAGCTCGCCGCGAAAGAAGGCCTGGCGCTCGGCCGCGCGCGGGTGCTCGGCAGGGAAGTCGAAGGCCAGCGTGGACAGGGCGTCGAGCACGCGGAAGTTGCCCATCTGCTGGCCGTAGATGGTCTCCACGCCGATGATGCCGACGATGATCTCGGCCGGCACGCCGTATTCCTGCTCGGCGCGCGCCAGGGTCTCGCGGTGGGCCTGCCAGAAGCGCACGCCGGCGCGCACGCGCAGCGGGTCGATGAAGCGGCTGCGGTAGGCGCGCCAGTTCTTGGCGGTGCCGGTGGGCGGCGGCAGCATGAGGCGCGGCACCGAGGGCAGGAAGGCGGCCTGGCCTATGGCCTGGCGCACCCATTCGCGGTTCAGGTCGCGCCGCTCGGCCAGGTCGTCGGCAAAGCGCATCACCTCTTCGCGGGTGGCATAGGCCGGGCCCTGCACGGGCTCGCGGACGCCATTGCGCGGCGAAAACTGAACCTTCTTGAGTTGCAGTTTCTTCTTGGGGGCCTTCTGAGGCGTGCGGGCGGCGGCGCCGGTGGCGAGGGCCAGGGCGGTGGCCAGCAGCAGGGTCTTGGCAAGGGGGCGCAGGGGCAGTCGTAGCGAGAGCGGCATGGGATGGGCGGTCAACGGGGCCAGGGCAGTTTTCTGAATTCTCGACGCAGTGTAGCGAGGCCAGGGCGAGGGCTGTCGGCCGCGCCGGGGGCGTAGCGCAGGCGCTCCAGGCGCAGCAGCCAGTCCTGCAGGGCCTGGCGCTGCGTGGGGGGCAGCGGCTGCAGCGCGCGCGCCAGCTCGCGCGGCGGCGCCTGGGCGGGCAGGGCCAGGCCGGCGGCGGCCAGGCGCTGGCGCGCGCGCGCCAGCAGGCGCAGCCAGGGGTCCTGGCGCCGGCGCTCGAGCAGGGTCCAGGCGGCGGCGCCCAGGCTGGCGGCCACGACGATGGCAATCAGCAGCAGGCCCAGGTCCTGCCAGTTGGGCGAGCTGAAGCCCAGGCGCTTGAGCAGGTCCAGCTGCTTGCTCTGCGTGTAGTTCAGCACCCACTGGTTCCAGCCGTTGTTCAGCGCCTCCCAGGCCGCGCGCAGGCTGGCCGCGAGGTCGGGGCTCACCTGGCCCAGCACCGCGGCCACGGCGCCGGGCGCCGGCGTGAGGCGCTGGAAGGCGCCGGTGCGGCCCGGGGCCACGGCCGAGGTCGGGTCCACGCGCTGCCAGCCGCGGCCGGCCAGCCAGACCTCGGCCCAGGCATGGGCGTCGCTTTGCCGCAGCACCCAGAAGCCGTCCACCGGGTTGCGCTCGCCGCCCTGGTAGCCGGTGACGATGCGCGCGGGAATGTCCATGGCGCGCATCAGCACCACGAAGGCCGAGGCGATGTGCTCGCAAAAGCCCTGCTTGCGGTCGAACCAGAATTCGTCCGCGCTGTGCTCGCCGTAGACGCCGGGCTCCAGGGTGTAGAGGTAGCCGCCGCTGCGCAGCCGGTCCAGCGCCGCGCGCACCAGGGCCGCGTCGCCTTGGTCGCCGTGGGCGCGCCGCAGCTCGGTGGCCCATTGCAGGGTGCGCGGGTTGAAGCCGGGCGGCAGCTCGCGGTACTCGGGCCACAGGGCCGCGGCGCTGAGCGGGCCGTGGCGGAACACCGGATGGCTTTCGGCGCGGTAGCGCACCAGGTCGGTGATGGGCTGGCTGGCGATCCACTGCAGCTCGGCGGTCATGAAGCTGGACAGGCCCGGCAGGGTGGGCGGCAGGGCGGCGGCGTCGAGCACGAACAGCCAGGGACGGTTGCTGGGCTCCAGCGTCACCTCGTAGCGCACCGGGGCGCCCAGCGGCTGCAGGTTGGCGCGGCCCCCCAGGCCGGGCGAAAAGCGCGAGCCCAGGCGCGGCTGCAGCGGCCGCCATTCGCGGCCGTCGAACTGGCTGAGCACCGGGCCGCGGAAATACAGGTCCTGCTGGGGCGGCACCGGCCCGTCGAAGCGCACGCGCATGGCAATGCTTTCGTCCAGCGCCAGGCGCGCGAGGTTGCCGACCTGCATGCTGGCCGACAAGCCGCTGCGCCCGCTCATGGCGTCGCCGGGGATGCCCCACAGCGGCGGCAGGCGCGGAAACAGCAGGAACATGAGGGCCATGACCGGCGCACCCCACAGCGCCAGGCTGCCGGCGGTCTTCATGGCCTGTACCAGCGGCGGGCGGCCCACCGGCAGGTGGGCGTTGACCAGCGCGGTCAGCAAGCCCAGCAGCGCCACCAGCATGGCCGCGGCCGTGGGCAGCGACTGCGAGTAGAAGAAGTTGGTGAGCATGGTGAAGAAGCCCAGGAAGAACACCACGAAGGCGTCGCGCCGCGCGCGCAGCTCCAGGGTCTTGAGCGTGAGCAGCACCACGATCAGCGTCACGCCGGCGTCGCGCCCGAGCAGGGTGCGGTGGGTGGCGTAGGTGGCGCCCAGGGTCAGGGCCAGCAGGCCCAGCAGCCACCAGCGGCCCGGCAGCGGCCGGGCGGCGACGGCCAGCCAGCCGCGCCAGGCCAGCACGCCCGCGGCCAGGGCCCCGCACCAGGGGGGCAGGTTGCCCAGCTGCGGCAGGATCACCCAGGCGATCACGGCCAGCAGGAACAGGGTGTCGCGCGCCTCGCGCGGCAGGTGGGACCTCGGTCCGGCGCCGGGCCGCCCCAAGCCGGGCTGCGCCCCCTCGGGGGGCAGCGAGGACACGAAGTGCCGAGCGTGGGGGGCGTCATTCCGGCTCAGCATCTTGCCAAGGCCTCCAGGCATTGGCGCTTGTGGGCCTCGCCCGCGGCGGGGGCGATCTCCTGCCCGGGCAGGCGCAGGCCGTAGCTCAGGCCCAGGCGGTCGGCCGCCAGCACCCAGGCGCACAGGCGCGACAGGCGCGCTTCCGTCTCCCTGGGGCCGGCCTGTTCCCAATCCAGCCAGAGCTCCTGGGACGGAGCCGGCGGGCTGTCGCGGCTGACCAGTTCGTCGGCCCGGGCGAACTTTTTCCAGACCACGCGCTTGAGCGGATCGCCGCGCCGGTAGCTGCGCACGCCGTCGAAGTCGCCGTCGGGCTGCGCCGGGGCGCTGGCCGAGACCGCGCCACGCGCCTGGCCCGGCGGCAGCGGCGGGGCCGGGAATTCGGGCGCCGGGTAGACCAGCAGCGGCGCGGCCGGGCGCCACAGGGTCCAGACATGGAACACGCCGAGCGGAAAGCGGGTTTCGGCGCACAGGGCGGGCAGGCGCTGCGGCCCGCGCTGCGCCGGGGTGAAGCCCAGGTGGACCACGGCGCTGCCCTGGGCCGGCACGTCGGTCCAGGCGCGCTGCGGCTGCTCCAGCAGGCCCAGGCCGATGGCGTGGCGCGGCGCGCGACGCTCGCTCGAGAGGCTTAGCTCGAGCTCGGCGGCGCTGCCCGCGAAGCAGGGCGGCGGCGGCGCCAGGTGCAGGGTGAGGCCGCGCAGCGTGGCGTGGCCGCTGTGCATGCTGGCCAGCGCGCTGCCGGCGAGCAAAAAGGTCAGCAGGTAGCCGAGGTTGAGTTGGTAGTTGATCGAGGCCACCAGCAGCACCGCCAGCGTGGCGGCCAGCATCCAGCCCGCGCGCGTGGGCAGGATGTAGACGTTGCGCTGGGTCAGGCTCAGCGTGTCGGTGGCAGGCAGGCGCGCCAGCCACCAGCGCCGCCAGCCCTCGCGCAGGCGCCGGGCTGCCTTCACTCAGGCCTCCTGCCGGGCCGCCCCAAAGGAGGCCTGGGCCCCCTCGGGGGGCAGCGAATACACGAAGTGATGAGCGTGGGGGCGTTTCATGCCAGCGGCACCGCCTCGATCAGCGCGCGCACCTGCTCGACCGCGCCGCGGCCGGCGTCGCGCACCGGCACCAGGCGGTGCGCGATGCACTGCGGCAGGATGGCCTGCACGTCGTCCGGCGCCACGTAGTCGCGCCCGGCCAGCAGGGCCTGCGAGCGCGCGACGCGCACCACGGCCATGCCGGCGCGCGGGGACAGGCCCTGCAGGAACCAGCGGCCCGAGCGCGTGGCGGCGATCAGGTCCTGCACGTAGTCGAGCAGCGGCTCGGCCACGTGCACGCGCTGCACGGCCTGCTGCAGTTGCATGAGCTCGGCCGCCGTGAGCAGGGGAGGCAGCTGGGCCACGAGGTCGCGCCGGTCGCTTCCGGCCAGCAGGCTGCGCTCGGCCGCGCGGTCCGGGTAGCCGAGCGAGATGCGCATCAGGAAGCGGTCCAGCTGCGACTCGGGCAGGGCATAGGTGCCGAGCTGGTCGTGCGGGTTCTGCGTGGCGATCACGAAGAAGGGCGAGGGCAGGGCGCGGGTCTCGCCTTCCACCGTGACCTGCTTTTCCTCCATGGCCTCGAGCAGGGCGCTCTGGGTCTTGGGGCTGGCGCGGTTGATCTCGTCGGCCAGCAGCAGTTGGGCGAACACCGGGCCCGGGTGGAACACGAAGGCCTCGCGGCCGCGCTCGTAGACCGAGACGCCGGTCAGGTCGCTGGGCATGAGGTCGGCCGTGAACTGCACGCGCGAGAACTGCAGGCCGAAGGTGCGCGCCAGGGCATGGGCCAGCGTGGTCTTGCCCACGCCGGGCACGTCCTCGATCAGCAGGTGTCCCCCGGCCAGCAGGCAGGCCACACAGTCCCGTACCTGGTCCGCCTTGCCCACCATCACCGTGTTAAGCTGATCCAGAATGGATCCGAGTTTTTCTTGTGCGTCCATGGCGTGACCTTATCTGAAAAGCGGAGGCGGGGGCGATCATCGTGAACCGGACGGGCTATTACACCCACAGGGACTGCTGGCGACACGAGATGGGCGAGGGCCACCCCGAATGCCCGGCGCGGCTGGACGCGATCGAGGACCGGCTGCTCGTGACGGGCGTGGGCGATGCGCTGCAGCGCCGCGAGCCGACGCCGGCCTCGCTGGACGAAATCGAGCTGGCGCACGGGCGCATGCATGTCGCGGCGCTGCGCGGCCTCAGCGCGCAGCTGCGCGAGGACATGCAGGCCGGCGGCCCGGCCCATGTGCAGATCGATCCCGACACCGCGCTCAACGTCCACACCTGGGACGCGGCGCTGCGCGCGGCCGGCGCGGCGCTAGACGCCACCGACGCGGTGCTGGCCGGCGAGCTGGAGAACGCCTTCTGCGCCGTGCGCCCGCCGGGCCACCATGCCTGCCGCGACAAGGCCATGGGCTTTTGCTTCTTCAACAACGTGGCGATCGCCGCCAAGTACGCGCTGGAGCGCCATGGCCTGCAGCGCGTGGCCATCGTCGATTTCGACGTGCACCATGGCAACGGCACCGAGGACATCGTGGCCGGGGACGAGCGCATCCTGATGGTGAGCTTCTTCCAGCACCCGTTCTACCCCGAGGGCGGTGCGCGCTCCAGCGCGGCCAACCTGGTCAACGTGCCGGTGCCGGCCTACACGCGCGGCATGGCGGTGCGCGAGCTGATCGAGCTGATGTGGCTGCCGCGCCTGGAGGCGCACCGGCCCGAGATGATCTTCATCAGCGCCGGCTTCGACGCCCACCGCGACGACGACCTGGGCCAGATGGGCCTGGTCGAGCAGGACTACACCTGGATCACCTCGCGCATCAAGGACGTGGCGCGGCGCTTTGCCAAGGGGCGCATCGTGAGCTGCCTGGAGGGCGGCTACAACCTCGATGCGCTGGCGCGCAGCGTCGAGGCCCATGTGCGCGTGCTGGCCGACCTGTAGCGGCCACGCCGTCAAGCCGCGGCCACGGGTTTGGGCCAAAATCGGCGCATGACCCAAGCCGCCATCGACTATGAGTAACAGCGCACCGATCCGCATCGACGACCTGGACGCCTGGCTGGCCGCGCTGCAGCACCCGAGCTCGCTGATCGAGCTGGCGGCCATCGCGCTGTGCGCGCTGCTGGCCTGGGGCCTGGTGAGCCTGCTGCGCCGCACCACCGTGGTGTCGGACGAGCACTCCATCCTGTTTGGCCGCAGGCTGGTCGACGGCGCGCTGTTTCCGCTGCTGCTGCTGGGGCTGAGCTTCGTGGCGCGCGCCGCGATCGCGCGCTGGCTGCCGGTGGTCTTGCTCGAGGTGGCGGTGCCGGTGTTCATGGCCTTGGCGGCGATCCGCGTGGGGGTGAAGGTGCTGCAGGTGGCGTTCGGCGGCGCGCCCTTCGTGCGCCTGCTCGAGCACAGCATTTCCTGGGTGGCCTGGCTGGCCATGGTGCTCTGGGTCAGTGGCCTGCTGCCGCTGGTGCTGGAGGAGCTGGACCAGATCGGCTGGAAGGTGGGCGGCACCCGGCTGTCGCTGCGCACCATGATCGAGGGCACGCTCACGGCCGGCGTGGTGCTGATCATCGCGCTGTGGATCTCCTCGGCCATCGAGGCGCGGCTGCTGCGCCGGGCGACCGGCAGCGAGCTGTCGCTGCGCAAGGCGGTGAGCAACGCGACGCGCGCCCTGCTGATGTTCGTCGGCCTGCTGCTGGCGCTGACGGCGGTGGGCATAGACCTCACGGCGCTGTCGGTGCTGGGGGGCGCGATCGGGGTGGGCATCGGCTTCGGCCTGCAGAAGCTGGCGGCCAACTACGTCAGCGGCTTCGTGATCCTGGCCGAGCGCAGCATGCGCATCGGCGACAACGTGCGCGTGGACAACTTCGAGGGCCGCATCACCGACATCAAGGCGCGCTACACGCTGATCCGCTCGCTGACGGGGCGCGAGTCCATCGTGCCCAACGAGATGCTGATCACCAGCCGCGTGGAGAACCTCTCGCTGGCCGACCGCGAGGTCTGGCAGTCGACGGTGGTCTCGGTGGCCTACGGCAGCGACGTCGACCAGGTGATGGCGCTGCTGCGCGATGCCGCCTTGGCCCAGCCGCGCGTGCTGCGCGAGCCCGCGCCGAACGCCGCGCTGTCGGCCTTCGGGCCGGACGGACTGGAGTTCACGCTGGGCTACTGGATCCTGGACCCGGAGAACGGCCAGCTCAACCTGCGCTCGCTGATCAACTTGGCCATCCTGCAGGCGCTGCGCGAGCACGGCATCGAGATTCCGTTCCCGCAACGCGTGCTCCACCAGCGCGCGGGCTGAGCGCGGCAGGCGCCCTCAGTCCATGAACGAGGGCAGCCACAGGCTGAGCCAGGGAAAGGCCAGCAGCAGGGCCAGGGTGATGACCTGCACCAGCACGAACGGGCCCACGCCGCGGAAGATGCTGGCCAGCCCGACCTTGGGCAGCAAGGTGTTGAGCACGAACAGATTCATGCCCACCGGCGGCGAGACCAGGCCGATCTGTATCACCATCACGATCAGCACGCCGAACCAGACCGGATCGAAGCCCAGCGAGACCACGATGGGGAAGAACAGCGGTATGGTCAGCAGCACCATGGTCAGCTCTTCCATCACCGTGCCCAGGATCACGTAGATCAGCATCATCGCCGCGACGATCATGACCGGCGACAGGCCCAGGTGGGTGATCCATTCCTTGAGGTCGCCGGGCATGCTGGTGAAGTTCACGAAGTTGGCGAACACCGTGGCAGCGATCAGCAGCGTGAACAGCATGGCCGTGGTGCGCGCCGACTCGACCAGCACCTCGTAGAGCGAGCGCCAGCTCAGCGCGCGGCGCGCCAGCGCGAACAGGAAGGCGCCGGCCGCGCCCACGCCCGCGCCCTCGGTGGCGGTGAAGATGCCGCCGTAGATGCCGCCCAGCACCAGGATGACCAGCAGCAGCACGCCCCAGATGCCGCGCAGCGCGACCCAGCGCTCGGTCCAGGATGCCCGTTCGCCCGCCGGGGCGTGCTCGGGATCGCGCGAGGTGACGATGACGACGGCCAGCATCAGCAGTGCCGCGGTCAGCAGGCCCGGCAGCACGCCGGCGGCAAACAGCTTGCCGATGTGGGTCTCGGTCACGATGCCGTAGATCACCATGATGGTGGAGGGCGGGATCATGATGCCCAGGGTGCCGCCGGCGGCGATCACCCCGGTGGACAGCGCATCGCTGTAACCCAGCTTCTTCATCGACGGGTAGGCCACCTTGCTCATGGTCGCCGCGGTGGCGATCGAGGAGCCGCAGATGGCGCCGAAGCCGGCGCAGGCCGCGATGGTGGCGTGGGCCAGGCCGCCGCGCACATGGCCGATGAACACGTAGGCCGCGTGGAACAGCTCGTGCGCCAGGCCGGCGCGCGCCACGAAGTTGCCCATCAGGATGAACAGCGGGATCACCGACAGCGTGTAGGCGAAGCCGGTCTCGTAGACCACCTGGGCCGTGCTGGCCAGCGCCGGCTGCCAGCCGCGCGTGAGGCCAATGCCCACGATGCCGACCAGGCCCATGGCGAAGGCCAGCGGCACGCGCAGCAGCGCCAGGCCGAAGATGGCGGCGAATCCGATCAGGGCCTCGGTCACAGCGCGCCTCCCTCGGCTTCCTCGTCCTGCGCCGCGGGGCGCAGCAGCAGGCTCAGGTGCACCAGGCCGGTGACGACGCAGCAGACGCCCATGCCGTAGACGAAGGGCGCCTTGGCGATCTGCAGCTGCGCCGTGGTTTCGCCACTGGCGGCGAAGTCGGCGCCGGCGCCCCACATCAGCCAGCCCAGGGCCAGCATGACCAGCGCGCACAGCAACTGCACGGCCGCGCGCTGCAGGCGCTTGAGGCCGGCGGGCAGGTAGGCGTCCAGCGAGTCGAACACCACATGCTCGCCGCGGCGCGAGACCAGCGGCAGGGCCGAGAAGATCACGACCACCATCAGCAGTTCGGTCAGCTCCAGCGAGCCCGGGATGGAGTTGGCGAGCAGCTTGCGTCCGCCCACGTCGAAAAAGGTCAGTGCCATGATGGCGAACAGCGCGGCCGCCGAGAGCAGGCCGCAGGCGGTGTCGAGGATCTTGTTCAAGTCGGGGGTCCAGTCCAGTCGTGAAAAGAAAGACGCGGCGCTCACCGGGCGTGAGCGCCGCGTCGGGACGCAGGGATGCGCGCTTACTTCTGCAGCTTGGCGATTTCGGCGCGGTACTCGGCCAGCACCTTGGCCGCGTCCTTCAGGCCCTTGGCCTCGGCGTCCTTGACCCATTTCTGCTCGAGCGCGCTGGTCTTGGCCTTCACGTCGGCCACGAACTTGGCGTCGGCCTTGACCATCTGCACGTTGTTGGCCTGCATCAGCGCGATGCCGCGGCGGTCCACCTTGTCCCAGCCGCGGCCATAGATGCGCGCCGCGACCTCGCCCGAGATGGCGTCCACGGCCTTCTTCTCCTCGGCGCTCAGCTTGTCGTACCTGGCCGGGTTCATCATGAAGACGAAGCTGGTGTTGTACAGGCCGCCCGGGAAGAAGGTGGCGTGCTTGATGAGCTTGTCGATCTTGAACGATTCGGTGGACTCGGCGGGGAACAGCGTGCCGTCCATGACGCCGCCCGACAGCAACTCGTAGGAGTCGGTGGCGGGCTTGAGCGTCACGTTCATGCCCAGCGTCTTGGAGATCTCGTTGACCATGCCGCCGCCCACGCGGAACTTGAGGCCGCCGAGGTCCTCGACCTTGGCCACCGGCTTCTTGGTGTTGAACACGATGCCGGGCCCGTGCGTGAAGTAGGCCAGCACCTTCACGCCCTGGTGCTCCTGCGCGAACTGCGGGTGCTTCATCGCCACCTTGTTGAAGGCCACGCACATGGTTTCGGCGTTGTCGCCGAGGAAGGGCAGTTCGGCCATCTGGGGCAGCACGAAGCGGCCCGGCGTGTAGCCATGCACGGTGAACGAGATGTCGGCCAGGCCGTTCTTGACCGCGTCGTAGGTGCCCGGCGGGGCCGAGACGGCGCGCGGCAGGATGTTGCACTTCATCTTGCCCGCGGTGTTCTGCTCCAGCAGCTCGCACCACTCCTTCTGCGCCAGGCTCAGGCTGTGCGAGGGCGGCACCCAGGAGGATGCGGTCAGCACGGTCTGTGCGCCGGCCAGTCCTGCCGTCAGCGCAGCCGCGGTGGCGATCAGGGTCTTGCTTGTGCGTTTCATGAGCGGGTCTCCGGTGGGGTTTTGTTGCGCTGCCGACTGTAACGGGGGGGCCAGGCTTTCCATGTCCAGACTTACCCGAATTAACCGACTGTTCGGTCGGTTAACGAGCTGTCGTCGCCCCGACAGACCCAGCCGGGTCCGGCGTCTAAACTCAAGGCCGATGGTTCGTATAATCCCCGTAAAAAGAACGACCGTTCGATTTTTTGGGCATGTAGCAGCCTAGAATGTGACGTTTACGTCAACGTCAACTGAATCAACCCTTTTGCAACGATCCGGAGAGACAGTCATGAAAATCCTCGTCCCCGTCAAACGCGTGGTCGACTACAACGTCAAGGTGCGCGTCAAGAGCGACGGCAGCGGCGTCGACCTGGCCAACGTCAAGATGAGCATGAACCCCTTCGACGAGATTGCCGTCGAGGAGGCCGTGCGCCTCAGAGAAAAAGGCGTGGCCACCGAGGTCATCGCCGTCTCCTGCGGCGTGGCCCAGTGCCAGGAAACCCTGCGCACCGCCATGGCCATAGGTGCCGACCGCGCCATCCTGGTCGAGACGAATGAAGAACTGCAGCCCCTGGCCGTGGCCAAGCTGCTGGCGGCCCTGGTCGAGAAAGAAAAACCCGGCCTGGTGATCCTGGGCAAGCAGGCCATAGACGACGACGCCAACCAGACCGGCCAGATGCTGGCGGCTCTCGCCGAGCTGCCCCAGGCCACCTTCGCCTCCAAGGTGGAAGTGGCGGGCGACAAGCTCAGCGTCACGCGCGAGATCGACGGTGGCCTGGAAACCCTGTCCCTGTCCCTGCCCGCCGTGGTCACCACCGACCTGCGCCTGAACGAGCCGCGCTACGTGACGCTGCCCAACATCATGAAGGCCAAGAAGAAGCCGCTGGACAACGTCAAACCGGAAGAGCTCGGCGTCGATGTGACCCCGCGCCTGAAGACCCTGAAGGTCGCCGAGCCGCCCAAGCGCGGCGCCGGCATCAAGGTGCCCGACGTCGCCACCCTGGTGGACAAGCTCAAGAACGAAGCCAAGGTCATCTGAGGCAAGGAACAGGAGAAACACCATGACCGCACTCGTCATTGCCGAACACGACAACGCCACCATCAAGGGCGCCACCCTCAACACCGTCACCGCCGCGGCAGAAATCGCCAAGCTGGGCGGCGGCGAGGTCCATGTGCTGGTGGCAGGCCACAACGCAGGCTCCGCCGCCCAAGCCGCCGCAAGAATAGCCGGCGTCGCCAAGGTGATCCACGCCGACGGCGAAGCCCTGGCCCATGGCCTGGCCGAGAACATCGCCGCCCAGGTGCTGGCCCTGGCACCGGCCTACAGCCACATCCTGTTCCCGGCGACGGCCGGCGGCAAGAACGTCGCCCCGCGCGTGGCCGCCAAGCTGGACCTGGCCCAGGTCAGCGAGATCACCAAGGTGGTCAGCCCCGACAGCTTCGAGCGCCCGATCTACGCCGGCAACGCGATTGCCACCGTGCAGAGCCTGGACGCCCAGAAGCTGATCACCGTGCGCAGCACCGGCTTCGACGCCGCGGATGCCCAAGGCGGCAGCGCCGCCATCGAGACCATTGCCGCAGCCGCCGACAGCGGCAAGAGCAGCTTCGTGTCCAGCGAGATCGCCAAGAGCGAGCGCCCCGAGCTGACCGCGGCCAAGATCGTGGTCTCGGGCGGCCGGGCCCTGGGATCGGCCGAGAAGTTCAACGAAGTCATCACGCCGCTGGCCGACAAGCTGGGCGCGGCGATCGGCGCGAGCCGGGCGGCGGTGGACGCGGGCTACGCCCCCAACGACCTGCAGGTCGGCCAGACCGGCAAGATCGTGGCGCCGCAGCTGTACATCGCCTGCGGCATCTCGGGTGCGATCCAGCACCTGGCGGGCATGAAGGATTCCAAGGTGATCGTGGCGATCAACAAGGACCCGGAGGCGCCGATCTTCAGCGTCGCCGACTATGGGCTGGAGGCCGATCTGTTCCAGGCCGTGCCCGAACTGGTCAAGGCGCTGTAAGCGCCGTCAGGCGCACAAGGGCATCGTTCGCGATGCCCTTTTCTTGTCCGGGTGCTTCCGGACGACATTGGAGGAGACCGAGGATGAGCTACACCGCTCCCGTCAAGGACATGCTGTTCAACATCGAGCACCTGGCCCGCATCGACCAGGTTGCGCAGATGCCGGGTTTCGAGGAGGCCGGCCTCGAGACGGCCCAGGCCGTGCTCGAGGAATGCGCCAAGTTCAACGAGGGCGTGGTCGCGCCGCTGAACTGGGAGGGCGACCAATACCCCTCGAGCTTCCACGACGGCAAGGTCACGACCACGCCGGGCTTCAAGGAGGCCTTCCAGCAGTACGCAGCGGGCGGCTGGCAGGGCCTGCAGCACCCGGTGGACTTCGACGGCCAGGGCCTGCCCAAGACCATAGGCGCGGCCTGTGGCGAGATGCTCAATTCCGCCAACCTGAGCTTCGCCCTGTGCCCGCTGCTGACCGACGGCGCCATCGAGGCGCTGCTGACCGCGGGCAGCGAGCAGCTCAAGGCCAGCTACCTGTCCAGGATGGTTTCCGGCCAATGGACCGGCACCATGAACCTGACCGAGCCCCAGGCCGGCTCGGACCTGGCCCTGGTGCGCAGCCGCGCCGAGCCGCAGGCCGACGGCAGCTACCGTGTCTTCGGCACCAAGATCTTCATCACCTACGGCGAGCACGACCTGACCGAGAACATCGTGCACCTGGTGCTGGCGCGCGTGCAGGGCGCGCCCGAGGGCGTCAAGGGTATCAGCCTGTTCGTTTGCCCGAAGTTCCTGGTCAACGCCGACGGCACGCTGGGCGCGCGCAACGACGTGCACTGCGTGAGCATCGAGCACAAGCTCGGCATCAAGGCCAGCCCCACGGCCGTGCTGCAGTACGGCGACCATGGCGGTGCCATCGGTTATCTGGTGGGCGAGGAAAACCGCGGCCTCGAGTACATGTTCATCATGATGAACTCGGCACGCTACGCCGTCGGCGTGCAGGGCATTGCGGTGGCCGAGCGCGCCTACCAGAAGGCCGTGGGCTACGCGCGCGAGCGCGTGCAGAGCCGCCCGGTCGACGGCAGCCTGCCGGGCAGCGCGCCCATCATCCACCATCCCGACGTGCGCCGCATGCTGATGACCATGCGCGCGCTCACCGAGGGCAGCCGCGCCATGGCCAGCGTGGCCGCCGCGGCCTACGACCTGGCGCACCACCATCCCGAGCCGGCCACCCGCAAGCAGAACGCGGCCTTCTACGAATTCATGGTGCCGCTGGTCAAGGGCTTCTCCACCGAGATGAGCCTGGAAGTGACTTCCCTGGGCGTGCAGGTGCACGGCGGCATGGGCTTCATCGAGGAAACCGGCGCCGCGCAGTACTACCGCGACGCGCGCATCCTGACCATCTACGAGGGCACGACGGCGATCCAGGCCAACGACCTGGTGGGCCGCAAGACCGCGCGCGACGGCGGGCAGACGGCCCGTGCCATCGCGGCCCAGATCGAGGCCACCGAGGCCCAGCTGCTGAACAATGGCAGCGGCGAGGCCGAGGCCGTGGCGCGGCGCCTCAAGGCCGCGCGCGAGGCCTTCCTCGAGGCCGTGGACTTCGTGGTCGGCCATGTGAAGGCCGACCCCAACGCCGTGTTCGCCGGCAGCGTGCCCTACCTGATGCTGGCGGGCAACCTGGTCGCCGGCTGGCAGCTCGCGCGCGCGCTGCTGGTGGCGCAGGAGCAGGCGGCCGAGGGCCAGGACCTGGCCTTCATGAAGGCCAAGATCGTGACCGCGCGCTTCTATGCCGACCATCTGCTGACCCGCGTGCCGGGGCTGCGCGACGCCATCGTCGACGGCGCCGCGAGCGTGATGGCGCTCGCGCCCGACGGTTTCTGAACCTGCGGCGCATGGCCTGGCGGCTGTCGCCCCCTCGACAGGGGCGCGGTCGCCTGCAGCGCGAGAATTGAACGTCCTGCAAGTTCCGGAAAACACCATGTCCAAGCTGCCCCCCACGCTCGCCCGTCTGCCGTTCCCGGTGATCGGCTCGCCGCTGTTCATCATCAGCAATCCCAAGCTCGTCATCGAGCAGTGCAAGGCCGGCATCGTCGGCGCCATGCCGGCGCTCAATGCGCGCCCGGCCGCGCAGCTCGACGAGTGGCTGGCCGAGATCACCGAGACCCTGGCGGCCTGGAACCGCGACCATCCCGAGCAGCCGGCCGCGCCGTTCGCGATCAACCAGATCGTGCACAAGAGCAACGACCGCCTGGAGCACGACATGCAGGCCTGCGCCAAGTACAAGGTGCCGGTCGTCATCACCTCGCTGGGCGCGCGCGAGGACGTGAACCAGGCCGTGCACGACTGGGGCGGCGTGGTGCTGCACGACATCATCAACAACCGCTTCGCGCGCAAGGCGATCGAGAAGGGCGCCGACGGCCTGATCGCGGTGGCCGCCGGTGCCGGCGGCCATGCGGGCGTGAAGAGCCCGTTCGCGCTGGTGCAGGAGATCCGCCGGTGGTTCGACGGCCCGCTCGCCCTGTCCGGCTCGATCGCCTCGGGTGACGCCATCCTCGCGGCCCAGGCCATGGGGGCGGACTTCGCCTACATAGGCTCGGCCTTCATCGCCACGCACGAGGCGCGCGCCATCGACGCCTACAAGCAGGCCATCGTCGAGGCCGACTCCGACGAGATCGTCTACAGCAGCCTGTTCACCGGCGTGCACGGCAACTACCTCAAGGCCTCGATCCGTGCCGCGGGCCTGGACCCGGACAAGCTGCCCGAGTCCGACCCCAGCAAGATGAACTTCGGCGGCGATGCCAAGAAGGCCTGGAAGGACATCTGGGGTGCCGGCCAAGGCATAGGCGCGATCACCGAGGTGGTCAGCACGGCCGAGCTGGTGGCGCGCTTCAAGCGCGAGTACCAGGCGGCGCGCCAGCGCCTGGCGCTGTGAACCTGCGGCCCGAGACGCACGCGCGGCCGCTGGCGCCCGAGGCGACCCGGCTGTTCGCGGTGGACCTGCTGAAGGCGATCGGCTGCGTGCTGATCGTCTGGCACCACCTGGCTTTCTACGGGCCGATGTCGGACATCGCCTATCCGCTCGCGCCGGGCCTGATCGCCTGGCTGTACGACTACGGCCGCATGGCGGTGCAACTGTTCCTGGTGGCCGGGGGCTTCCTGGCGGCGGCGCAGCTCGCGCCGCAGGGCGCCGCCGCGCCGCAGCAACCCCTGCGCCTGATCCTGCGCCGCTACCTGCGCCTGGTGCTGCCGCTGGCGGCGGCGCTGGCGCTGGCCGTGGCGGCCGCTGCTGCCGTGCGTCCCTGGCTGGACCACGACTCGGTGCCGGCCGCGCCCAGCCTGGGGCAGCTGCTCGCCCATGCCCTGCTGCTGCAGGACCTGCTGGGCATGGAGGCCTTGTCGGCCGGGGTCTGGTACGTGGCGATCGACCTGCAGCTCTACGCGATGGCGGTGCTGCTGCTCGTCCTGGGGGCGGCCTGGCGCGGCGCGCTGCTGGTGCTCCTGCTGACAGCCCTGTCCCTGTTCTGGTGGAACCGCCTGCCGGCGCTGGACGTGAGCGGGCTGTATTTCTTCGGCGCTTACGGCCTGGGCATGCTGGCGTACTGGATCGCCCATTCGCGCCGGCCTCTGCAGGGTGCCCTGGCCCTGGCCGTGCTGGGCGGGGCCGCGCTGGCCCTGGATTTTCGCGCGCGCATCGCGCTGGCGCTGGCGACCGCGCTGCTGCTGGTCTGGGCCGCCACGCGGGCCACCGACCCCGGGCGCGCAGCGGCGGCCGCCTGGCGCCGGGGGGTGAGCGCGCTGGCGCGCATCTCGTACTCGGTCTTCCTGGTCCACTTCCCGGTCGGCCTGCTGGTCAACGCCCTGGTGGCGCGGGCCTGGCCGTCCCAGCCGCTGGCCAACGCGCTGGGCATGCTGGCGGCCTTCGTCCTGTCGCTGGCCGCGGGTTGGGCGCTGTACCAGGGCCTGGAGCGCCGCCGCGCCACCCTGCGTGCCGTGCTGGCTGCGCAGGCGGGGCTGCTGCTGGGCGGCATGGCGGCGCTGCTGCTGGCCGCTGACGCCTGACCCCTGCCGGCTATCCCGCCGCCTGCGCGCGTCCCGGGCTGGCGAACGCAGGGATCGGGGGCCGGCCGGCTCAAGCCCCGTCCGGGCCCTTGTGCTTGAAGGCCTGCGCGTAGCGGTAGACCATCGCGCCGCGCGAGCGCACGCCGAGCTTGCAGTAGATGGTCTTGAGGTAGGAGCGCACGGTGAACTCGCTCAGGCGCAGCCGGGCCGCGACCTGCTTGGTCAGGCAGCCCATGCAGATCAGCTGCACGATCTGCAGCTCACGGTTGGTCAGCAGCCGGCACACGTCGTCCGGCACCAGGGTGGGGTCGTGCTCGGGGGCCGACGGCGCCTCCTGCTTGACGAGCACGTAGCGGTGCCCATCGAGTTCGAAGTTCGCCAGCTCGTCGCGGGCATAGCTGAGCTTGGGCTGGCTGCCGTTGCGGGACGTGCTGATCTTGGGCAGCACGCCGTCGACGCACAGCAGGTGGCAGGTCTGGCCCGCGATGTCGATGCAGGCGACCTCGCAAGGCGCCGCAGCAGCGCCCTGCGCCACACCGGCCTTGCCTCTCGACTCGTCTGTGGCCCCGTGCTGCGCGATGCGGTCGCCAGTCATCGCCGCCACGGCCAACGACAGGACGCGCCGAGGAAGCGACGTTCGCCGCGCACGGTCGCACGGTGGCGAAGCCGGGTGTCGAGCGGTCTGTTGTTCATGGCCCCTCCCTTGCAGACGAACCGCCCGCGCATGGGCTGGCGCAAGCGAGCATGCACATGGGCATGCAACCGGGACCTTGCCTGTCGGGCAGCCAAGCGACGCGCATCCCGGGTGGTGATGCCGCCTGGCCTGGTCGCGGATTTTCAGTTTCAGCGCTCGTACACGTGCTGTCAACATTCGTTGCATATGGATGCATACGCCCGTTTGCGGGGGTGTATCCGCGGGCATTCATGTGCCTGCGCCAAGGCGTGCGCGCCACGCCGGGCTGGCCTTGGCATGGGCGCGCATCGGCCCGGCCACGCATGCGCCGGCCGGTTTGTCCCCGCGACAAGGCGGATTGCGGCGCCTGGCTCCGCTGCCTAGGCTTTGCTCTACGCACACGTGGCCCGGCCGGCTGGCCGCACCGGGCCGGCATCCCGCCGAGGCCACGCGGCTTGCGCCCACCTGGACATTCAGCGACGGAGGCATTCGATGGACGGACCTTTCGACAACGACGCAATGGACGAAATCGACGCGGCCGAGACGGACATCGACAGCCCCGAGGCCTTCGACGCCTCCGAGACCGACGACAGCCCCGGGAGCCTGGGCGACGGCTTCGACGAGGCCGGCGACGCCTGGATGGCCGAAGGCGGCGAGGGCTTCGGCGAAGGCGCCGACGACATGGCGGTGTGGGATGCCTTCGAGGAGGAGATCGCCGACGGCCTCGACGCCGCCAGCGAGGACGAGTTCCTCGGCCGGCTGCTCGGCGGCCTGGGCCGCGCGGCCGGTGTCGCGGGCCGCGGCCTGGGCGGCGCGGCCCAGGTGGCGCAGCGCGCGCGCGGCCTGGCCGGTCGCAGCTCCTCGGCGGCCACGGCCGCGGCCAGGCTGGCGCGCATGCTGGGCGCCGGCGGCGTGGCCAGCGGCCTCGACCAGATCGGCCGCGGCGCGCGCACGGCGCAGGGCATGGCCGGCCGGCTGGGCCGCGCGGCCGGCGGCGCGCAGGGCCTGTTCGCGCAGATCAGCCAGCTGATGGGCGGCGGCAACGAGTTCGACGACTTCGACGCCATGGCCGAGCTGTATGCCGAGGAGGGCGTCGACGAGGCGCTGCCCGCGGCGGTGGCGCTGGCCGCCCGCGCCGCGGCGCGGGGCCTGGGCTTGCCCAACGTGAGCCAGCTGGGCCAGGCCGGCCGGCGCGCGCTGGTGCGCGGCGTCGCGGCGGCGGCGCGCGAGCTGGTGCGGCGCCAGGGCCCGCGCGCGGTGCAGGCGCTGCCGCGGCTGGCCCATTCGGCCGCCCGCGTGGCCGCGCGCAGTGCAGGTACGCCGCAGCGCGCCGCGCAGGCGGTGCGGCGTGGACTGCCGCGCACGGCGCAGCGCGTGGCGCAAAGCCCGCGCACCCTGCGCCGCCTGGCACAGCCGGCGGGCGGCCGCCGCCCCGTGGCGCCGCTGGCGCGGCCGACCCAGCTCGGCCGCGGCCTGCCCTCGCAGCGCCTCGCGGGCCCCCGTACCTTTGAGATCGATGGACCCGTCACCCTGACGGTCAAGCCCCGTTAATCCTCCCAGGAGAGCACCATGGACCGATTCGAAGCCGATGTGATGGATGACCTGATGTCCGACGCCGCCGAAGGCCCGTCGCGTCAGGCCTTTGACGACGATGCCTATGACGAATTCGACGGGTTCGACGAATTCGACGGCGCCGACGAGGGCGACGACGAGTTCCTCGGCCGGCTGCTCGGCGGCATAGGCCGCGTGGCCGGCGGCCTGATGGGCGGCGGCGGCGAGGGTTTCGACGAGGACGAGGGCTTCGACGAGTACGACGAGTACGACAGCCCCAACGCCTGGGACGAGGGCGACGCGATCGACGCGGGCGACGAGGCCTGGGACGACGCCGACGCGATGGAGGAGGCGGTGGCCGAGGCCATGGACGCCGGCGACAGCGACGAGTTCTTCAGCCGCCTGCGCCGCATCGCCGGCGGCGCCATGCGCGGGCTGCGCAGCGTGGGCCGCGGCGTCGGCAGCGCGGCGCGCGTGATCGGCCCGCTGGCCAGCATGATCCCGCTGCCCCAGGCGCAGATGATAGGCCGCATCGCCAACGTGGCCGGCCGCCTGCTGGCCGATGGCGCCGACGAGTTCGAGGCCTTCGACGAATTCGTCGACGGGCTGGACGAGGACGGCATAGACGCCGCCGCGCCGGTGCTGGCCGGCATGGTGATCCGGCGCGCCCTGCCCACGGTGGCGCGCGTGGCGCGCCCGGTGCGCCGCGCCGCGGTGCGCAGCGTCACGCGCGCGATCCGCACCGCGGTGCGCCGCCAGGGCCCGCCGGCCGCGCGCGCCGTCGCGCGCGCGGTGCGCGCCA